>CAJXKY010000013.1 GCA_913055675.1 uncultured Halanaerobiales bacterium | reverse complement strand
AAAAGGTTGTTGATGTTACATATGGTATGACAAAATCAAAACCGAGCATATTCATCACCCATTTGAAAAAAGGGTGGTTCTTTGCTCTTTATTCCTAAAAGACAGATCTTATTATAATCTTTATCCTTTAAGATATTTATTAATTCATCAATAGTTTCTGTACCATAACCTTTACGCAGATAATCTTTTAGAAGATATAATCCTACAAGATAAGCAGTTTTCTCAGTTAAATCAGTGATACCAACAAAACCAATACTCTTTTCCCCAATTTTGATTACATAAATCTTGTAATCTTCAGGCAAACCTTTTTCTTCAAATTCTTTAGCCTGTTTTTCAAATAATTCCGGCATAATATCAGTATAAACATCTTTTGCATCCCGACAGAATTTAGCTAAAAACTCAACATCTTCTTTTATAGCTTTATTAAGTTTAATCTTCGATTTCCTCCTCCCTTAAATTATTCTTTCTTATTAACTTATCTTTTGTGATACTATTTTTTTAACTTTCAAATTATGTAACTCTACTGTTTGTCTTTCATTATATTTTATCATGAAAATATAATATTAATAATATAAATTGTCTTAATCCTTATTTATTTCAATTATACAATTTAGATTATTATTTATAATAAAAAAAGCCCCCATTTTACAGGAGGCATAGTTTATCTAGAATATTATTAATTATTTTCAGGCTGCCATTCCTTCCAAACTTTTCCAACTAAATTCTTACCAGGCTTTAAAGTTGCTTTACCGGGATGCCATCCAGAAGGTGTTGCTTCTCCGGTTTTTCTAACATGTTTAAAAGCTTGAAGTTGTCTAAACAGTTCTTCTACATTTCTTCCGACGGGAGGTGTAAGAACCTCCATTGCCTGTAAAACACCATCGGGGTCTATCAAAAATCTTCCTCTTACATTAACTCCTTCTTCTTCATCATATACTCCGTATTTTTTACCAATACTTCCAGAAGGATCAGCAACCATTGGATAAGGAATTCCTCCATCGACCATTTTTGACAATTCTACTTCATCCCAAATCTTATGAGAAAAATGACTGTTTGTACTTACTGATATTACTTCTGCTCCTAATTCTTTAATATCATCATACTTGACGGCAACTGCCGACAATTCAGTAGGTCATACAAAAGTAAAATCTCCTGGATAAAAACAAACTATTCTCCATTTACCTTCATAATCAGAAAGTTTGACATCTTTAAAATCTCCTTTGTGATAAGCCTTTCCTTCAAAATCTGGTGCTTTTTTCCCAACTTTTAACATTAATATTACCTCCTATTAATTATATTATTTACAATATAACATAAACAATAATAATTATCAATATAGTTAAATGTTATGTTGTCATCTCTTTTTTAAAAAACAATAAAAACTATATGACTTTAGAATTGATTAGTTAAATCAAACATCTATATTAATTAAATATTTTTTGTCACCTTGAAGTTTGGAGATAATATTTAAAACGAGATACTTTTATTATAATTTCAACTAAAATTTACAACTTACTTGCTATTAAAATTAACTTAAGTATATTGATCCCATTTATTATTAATCCATTCTTTTATATTATTATTTTGATGTGTAGAGAGTAGTACTAATTTTGTTTTTTCTTGTCTAGTATTTACATTATTATAGTAAATTTCATTTCCCACCATATCAACATAAAACCAGCCTTGATAAGTTTGAACAAACCCTTTTACTCTAAACACTTTTTTAGATATTTCATCTAAAAAAATATTTAATTTTTCTTTAGTAATTATTTCATCAAATTCGAAAGTATAATTGCTAGGTCGGTTATTCGGTCTATTTATAGTATCTCTTTCACTTTCTTGAATTCCATCCGATTTTTTTACCGCGTTTAAGTCAAAATAATTAACTAGTTGTTCCAAATCAAATTCACAATATGTTGTTACTAAAATATGGGCGTTATTATTTAATTTTCTTACTTTACTTTTAATTTCACTAATTGTTTCTTTATCTACTAGGTCGTTTTTATTAATTATAATTAATTCACTAAATATTATTTGTTTTTCAACTGCCTGTGAAGTGTTAATGACCTTTAAAAAATTATTAGCATTTACAATACATATGCTGCCAACGTATCTAAATTGATTATTACTTAACTTTTTTGTTTCTTTTATAATTTTATCCATATTTGAAGGATCAGATAGTCCAGAAGTTTCTATGAATATCATATCTAGATCATATGTTAAAAGTTCAACAGTCGCTTTAATAAAAGAATTTTCTAAACATGAACAAAATATTGAACCATTATTTATCTCTATTAAATCCATATTCTTATCCTCAACTAATTCACCATCAATTCCCACTTTACCAAATTCATTCACTATAACTCCACTTTTAATATCTTCATGTTTTTTTAAAAGTCTTTTTAACATTGTAGTCTTTCCTGAACCTAAAAATCCTGTTATTAAGTATAAATCTGTTAAGTTAATCTGCCTATTCAATATTTTTTGCTCCTTTTATTGATATTTAAGAAAGATTTCTAGTTTTTTCTTTAATTTTATTAATGATTTCTTCCTGTAATTCTGATTTATTTGGTGTACCCTGATATTTTGATTCTCCATCAATTAAAACAGAAGGTATACTATCTACATTCAACTTTTTCATTCGCGCTACCGACTCTTTTTCTTTAATTTTATATTCATTTAAAACTATTTCTTCTTTCATCTCATCAGATATAGCTTCATATACTGAATTCACCAAATACTGGCAGGGAGCACATGATTTTGAATCTAATGTGAATATTTCAATATATACTTTTTCCTCATTTTCATAATCAGGTAATTCAATCTCTATATTCTCTTCTTCAATTTCTTCAAAATCATCCATCAGATCATATGCGTCTTTATTATGGACTACTTCACTAACTGCTTGGATATTTTCAGCGGGAGTATCATATGCAATATCACATCCTGGAGATAGAATATAACCTTTCTCTCCTCCAATTTCCATGCATTCTAAAGCATGTTTTTTTGCTTTTTGGGGAGAACCCATTAATAATACAGTAGTCAATTCCATATTTCCTCCAAAAGAAATATCATATTTGTTACTAATATCTTTTACATAATCTAAAGGTATATTTTCATCAATAGAAATATTATCAGGTTTACTTTTACACATTTCCTCAATATTTTGTTTTGCATCTCCACATACAAAAAATGAAGAATATGCATCTAAACTTCTTATATGTTCAAATACTTCTTTTACCTCTGGTTTTACCATTGACCCAAAATCTTTAGGTGAAATCTGAGAAGTCATCGGGTCGACTACTGCTATTACATCCATTCCAGCCTCGATATACATTTCTGCTGTCTTCTTTGCTACTTTCTTTGTAAAGTTCATTAATTTTTTAACATATGCTGGATTATCAAACATTTCCATAAATATTTGTGAACCTAAAAGGTGTAATCCCAGAGTAAAGGGGCCGGTGATAAGTCCATATAAAGCAATTTCATCTCCGAATTTATCATTTATTCTTTCCATTGCATTTAAAATTTTAGGAAAACGGCCTTCAGTTTTATTTGGAATTTGTAATTCACTTAACTCAGTACCTTCACTTAAAGGATGGCCGATAACAGTAGGGGGATTATCCTTATTCCACTGTAGTTTACAATTTAAAGTTTCAGCTTCAACCTGTAAATCAAAAATTACCGGTATTCCATCAGGTTCGTATAACTCAATTGCTTTAGATATTCCCTTTACAATTAAATCTTCACTTTTTAGATATTCTTCTGCCTTAACATCAATAAGTTTACCACCATGACAACCTACGAAAGTTACCCACGGAACTCTTTTAGAACTATTACCTTCAATTGATTCAAATAATATTTCCTTCGGTTTCATAAACGCAACCTCCTATTATTATTTACTAGGAAATATAAAAATGTTTATTCTTTTTTATTTTTAATTTAAGCTATAAATACTTTTGAAATAATCATTCTATCAAATCAACCATCAAATTATTTATTTTATTAAATATATACTTTTTATCATATTTTGTTTTGAAATTATTATTTTCATATAATATTTTCCCATTTACGATTGTAGTTTCTACATTCTCTAAACTAGAAGAATATACTAAGGTAGCCACCGGGTTATGCATCGGTATACTTTTAGGATTTTCAGGATTAAAGATAAATAAGTCAGCTTTCTTTCCTTCTTCTAAAGAGCCCACTTCTTTATCCATTTTTAATGTTTCGGCTGCTTCTTTGGTAGCCATTTTTAAAACATTTTCAGAAGATATTATATTTGGTTTTTCATGAGATACTTTTTGTAATAAAGCGCTTAATTTAAGGGTCTCAATCATATCCATTGAATTATTACTGGCTGCTCCATCAGTACCCAGACTAATTTTTGAACCCGAATTTCTTAATTTAATTATAGGAGGAATACCAGAACCTAAATACATATTGGAGGCAGCATTATATGCAACATTTACTCCATTTGATCCTAGTACCTTGCATTCTTCATCTGTTAATTTAACACAATGAGCTGCAAGTAAATTAGGTGTTAAAAAACCTACTTCTTCCATTAGTTCAATTGCTTTTTTATTATACTCTTTTTCGATGTGCTTATTATCATCTTCTGTTTCTAATAAATGTATAGAATAAGGTATATTATTACTTTTACTATATTCCACTGTAGCTTCAAGACCTCTTTTAGAAATTCCCCATGTAACTCCCGGTCCAGTCCAAATTTTCATCATTCCATCAGATTCTAACTCATATTTATTTATTAAACGCTCTACATCTTCAAAAGCTTCCTCTGGTGTTTCAAGATAAGCTTCCGGAATACCATTTTCGACACCACAATCATGGAAATTTCTAATCATCAAACCTCTTATTCCCATATCTAAAAATCCTTCAATTACTCCATCGCTTAATTTAGGTTGATGATGAGCATAAAAGAAGTCTGCTACCGTTGTACAACCGGATTGAAGTGATTCTAGAGCAACTAATAAGGCAGCATAATAATTTATTTCTTTAGTAATCTTTTGACTATAAGGTGCAACTACCGCTTTTACCCAATCCATCAACTTAAGATCAGCACCTAATCCTTTTAATAATATTTGATAGGCATGAGTATGGGTGTTTATTAAGCCCGGAAACACAATTTTTCCCTTTGCCTTTAAATATTTTTCTGCTGTAATATTTTTATTATAATTATCCATTTCATCTATTATTTTAATTTCATCATTTTGAATGCCAACAAAACCATCATTTATTATTTCTTCATTATCGTTCATTGTTATTATCTTGGCATTTTCTATAAGAATATCTAAATTTATATTATTATTATTATTCAACTCCATATTAATCAGCTCTCCTTTTATTCAACAAGTTCAGCCTGAGCTCCTTTATCAATTACAAAAGTCTCACCATTATAAGCTTTTGAGGCATCAGAAGCAAGAAAATATACGGTATTTGCTACTTCTTGTACCTCCATAAGTTGTGGTATATTCATTATAGCTTCTTTGACTTTTTCTCTTTCTTCAGGATCGTCAATTTCTTCCCATCTACTGGTAACCAGGGGTGTTTTAACCGGTCCTGGGCATACTATATTTGCTCTTATATCTTCATTTTTATAGTCAACAGCTATTGATTTACCTAACATTATTAAAGCACCTTTTGTGGTACAATAACCTGCCTTTTCTGGTAGAGCAGACATACCTAGATTTGAACTAGTAATTATTACATTGCCGTAACCTTGTTCTTCCATTACAGATAAAACTTCTTTGGCACATAAAAATACTCCGTTAACATTTATCTCGAATAATTTTTTCCAATCTTGATAATCTATGTTTGAAATTTTTTCATTAGGACCTTCTATACCTGCATTTAAAAATGCTACATCAATTCTCCCCCATTTTTCTACGATTTTTTTAACAGCTTTTTTAACTGACTGTTCATCAGTTACATCACATTGAAAAAACTTTGCATCTATGTCTTTACTATTAAATTCTTTTTCAACTTCTTTTCCATTTTTTTGATCAATATCACATATAGCAATTTTTGCATTGTCTTGACCTAACTTAAGTCCACTTGCTTTTCCAATTCCTGAAGCGCCTCCTGTAATTAAAACAACTTTATCTTTTAAACTCACTACTTATTCCTCCCTATTTTATTAATTTGAATCAGTAAAAGATTTTTCTAAAACTTTTTTATTGATTTTCCCTGCATTGAAAATGTTACCTGTTCTTTCATTTATAATTGTAACTGATGCAGGTGAAAATAATTCTCTAGGAACATTATAAAAATCCAAATCGGCTTCTTTAAATATTTCTTTAAAAGGTCTGCCGTAAACTTCTGACTGATCTGAAGTTATATTATTTATAATATTTTTTATATATTTATCTTTTGTATTAACAGTAAAGTTAGCATGTCCACCATAAATTAAGGCATCATTCATTCTACCCATTGATATTAACTCATCTTTAATCAAAGGCGGAATCACACAAAATCCCTGAGCCTGTATAATAGTATCTAAATCAAAATTTTCTTCCATTAATCTATGTAATGTTTGTTCCAATATACGACCAGAAACCTGTATATAGGTAGTCAAACTGGCAGGGGGAGCTATAAGTATATATAACATATCTGAATCTACATTACAGGCCTTAGATAGATTGTTAGCCTGTTCTAAAGTAACTGCAGATGGACTTTCTATAGTAATTATCGCTTTATCAAAGTCATCTTCATAATCAGTATAGGGAGTTAACCAATCATTTTCTTTTCTCCCTAAGGTACGTCCAGGACCTGCTAAAATGGGGGCAAAATTACCAGGAGATAACTCCCAACCCGATATTTGGCAGCCAGCAAGGGAAAGTAAGGGCCAATCTACTCTAATATTAACTGCAGGTAAGTGGGTACCAGCTATTTTTTCAGGAAACGTTTCAAAACTTACCTGCCCTAATCCACCTAAAAGAATCTCTGTGAGAATACGACCGGCTTCCCAACTCCCCTTAACCTTTTGTCCTAAATCAATAACCGTAGTTCCATTTTCCAAATATGAAATATCTAATTTTAATATATCTTTATTTTTTATTAATTTCTTTAGTAATTGAAATGATTTCCTGTTTACACTAACCATTTTATCACCCAATCTCCTACATATTACATGCAAGCAGTATTTTTAAAAAAATTTAAATATGAAGGGCCATATCCAAACTATTTAGAGTACTTTCCTTTATCATTTCACTTAAAGTAGGATGAGGAAATATAATATCATCAATAGTTTCAACTGTACTTTCTAATGCCATAGCAATTGTACCTTGACCTATTAATTCTGTAGCATGTGATCCAACAATTAACATACCTACTAACTGATTATACTCAGTTTCTACAATAGTCTTTACAAAACCTTCATCTTTTCCGCTTAAAGCTTTACCATTAAAATTATAGGGGAATTGACCAATTTTAATTTTATCACCATATTTTTGAGTTGCTTCTTTTTCTGTAAGTCCCACAGCCGCAATTTCTGGATCTGTATAAACACACCTTGGTACATTATTATAATCTATCTCTTTGTCATCACTTAATGCATTATCAACCGCCGTAATTCCTTCCTGAAAAGCAACATGAGCAAGTTGGTAATTACCATTAAGATCTCCAACTGCATAAATACCATCTATATTAGTTTCCATACGATTATTTACTCTAATACTAGACCTATCATACTCTATACCTATTTTGTCGAGATTAATTTCTTCAAGTAGTGGACTTCTCCCAACGGCAATCATTACTTTATCAACAGTTAAAATTTTATTTTCATTTTCATGGGTATAACTTACTTCTAATTGATTATCAAGTTCATTCCAGTCATTAACTTCACTATTGAGTAAAATATTTATTCCCTGTTTTTCAAAGGCTTCTTTTAAATAATCTCCAACCTCTGTTTCTTCTGTAGGAATTAATCTATTCATTTTTTCAACAATAGTTACCTGGCAACCTAAATTATTGTAAATATTAGCAAATTCTACTCCAATAACTCCGCCCCCTACTATTAATATATTTTCAGGGATCTGATTTATTTCAAGAGCATCTTTATTATCCATTATTAAGTCATGTGAAAAAGGAAAGCTAGGTATTTCAATCGGCTTACTACCCGTAGCTAAAATAATATTCTCACTTTCTATAACTTCTTTATTTTCATCTTTTTTTACAACTTGCACTTTGTTTTTATCTACTAACTCACCTTTCCCTTTTATAAATCTAATATTTTTATTTTTACTAAGCAGAGAATTAACTCCTCCAACTAATTTATTTACTATTCTATTTTTGCGTTTCATCAATTTATCAATTTCAAACTCTATCTTTCCTACATTAATTCCCTGACCATTCCACTTCTTTATTTCATTAGCAATACCTGTAGATGCTAACAATGATTTAGTAGGTATACAACCTACATTTAGACAGGTCCCGCCTAACTTATCCTTTTCTATTATAACAGTTTCTGCACCTTTTTGAGCTGCCCTCAAGGCAGAAACATATCCACCGGGACCGCCTCCAATAATTGTAATATCTGCTGTCATTTTGATACCTCCACTCCAAAATGCAAAATTATAAATCTAGTCTATAAGCATCTTGGTTGATTCAAGATTATTTAGAACAACTTCTTCACAATCTTCTATATGCTCTTCGATAAAATCATGTACCTTATCTTCTTCATTGTTTTTTATTATTTCCAAAAGCTCTCTATGATCGTCTATTAAATTGCAAATATTGGTTTTTATCTCTTCAGCATTCTGAGTATACCATATTTCATATCTCCAGTAATCTTTGAGAGCATTAATTAGTTTATTTGAATGTGAGTATTGATATAATTTAAAATGAAAATGTTTATTTTCTTCTATATACTTTTCAATTTCATTATTATTATAATACTTTTCTGTTTTATCCAATATTTTGTTAAGTTCTTTAACTTCTTCTTCGCCAATATATTTCATTGCTTCTCTAATAGCTAAACCTTCTAGAGCTCCCTGAATTCTTAATAAATCATGTATCTCTTTTTTAGTTAAAGTATTAACTTTAAAACCCACATTAGGTATAATTGTCACAAAATCTTCTTTTTCAAGCAGTTTTACAGCTTCATAAACCGGTGAACGACTTATTCCAAACTCTTTAGCTAAATTACTTATACTATATTTTTCTCCCGGCTCCAGTTCACCTTTGATTATATAGTTTTTGATTTTATCATAAACAATTTCACTTTTTGTTGCTACTTCAATACCTAATTCCATAATTAAACACCCTTTCTTACTATCTTTTTTATTTTAAATACCTCTCTGAAAATTTGTAAATATTCTTCCATAACCCTGTTTAAATTATATTTTTTTCCTGTTTCTTGATAAATACTGGTCGCTTTTTTATCAACAAATCCACAGGGATTTATATGATTGAAATAATCTAAATCAGTATTTATATTCAAAGCAAAACCATGTCGGGTTACCCAGCGATTAATCCCAATTCCAACAGCACATATTTTTTTGTTATTTATCCAAACACCGGGAAAATCCTTTTTTCTTTTCCCTTTAATCCCATATTTTTTTAAAAGAATTATTATTGATTCTTCAATTTTTTTTAAATATAGTAAAATGTCTTTTTCAAAATTTTGCAAATTTAAGATTGGATATCCGACTAATTGTCCGGGACCATGAAATGTTATTTTACCACCTCTGTTTACATTATAACATTCAATATCATGTTCCTGCAAAAAATCCTGAGTAACCAGTAAGTCTTCTTTACTTCCATCCCTTCCAATTGTATATACCGGGTTATGTTCTACAAGGAGTAGATAGTCTTCTTCCAAACCTTTTTTCTTTTTATCAGCTATTTCTTCCATCTGATCCCAGGTTCTTTTGTATTCAGCATTAAATAATTTTTTTACTATGATAACTACCACTCCTTTACTTTTTGATTAAATTAAATCTTCAGGGGTTTCTAACTTATTTTTAAGGGTGTTTAATACTCTTGCAGCTTGGGCACCATCTATTAATCGGTGATCAAAACTTAATGTGATATTTAACTCTTTTCCTATAAAAAGTCCTCCATCTTTAATTAGAGGTTTATCTTTAATTTCCCCAATTCCAAAAATTGCAACTTCAGGGTGATTTATGATTGGAGTTAAGGTTTTAATATTATACATTCCTAAATTACTAATAGTTATAGTTCCATCCTGCATTTCTTCCATCCTTAGTTCATTATTTTGCGCCTTATTAACTAAAATATTTATTTCTTCGGATAATTGATTAAGACCTTTATCTTCTGTATTTTTTAAAACCGGAACAATAAGACCTTCTTTATTATCAACAGCCAAACCCATATTTATACTATTATGGTATATTACTTCATCACCTTTAAGAGTTGCGTTTATTACAGGAAACTCGTTAATAACTTCAGTAATTGCTTTAATAAACAAGGCATTTAAATTTAATTTTGTTTTAAACTTAGAGGAGAGAGATTTATAAAGTTCCATAAAATCAGTAGCCTCTACTTCGATAGTAACACTAGCATGAGCAGCCTTATTTTTACTTTCTTGCATTTTTTCTGAGATCAATTTTCTACGTCCACTTAATATTTCTCGTTTTTCTGTTAATTGGCTAGTTGTTTTACCTTCCTCTGAACTTATATATCTTTCTACATCAGATTTCATAACTCTTCCCCCGGGCCCTGTTCCTGTAATATTTAATGGATCAATATTAGCTTCTTCACATAATTTTTTGGCCACAGGAGAAACTTTATCATATGATATTTTCTGTTCCTCAGTTTTTATTCTTGGTTTTTCTATATTGTTTTCTTCAATATATTCTAATACATCTTTTTTTAAAATACGATCTTTCGGACCTGAACCTATAATACTATCTAATTTAATATCATATTCATCAGCTAACTTATGTGCAACTGGAGATACTTGTTCAGTACCATAGCCAGCAAGCCTATCTTCTGGTAATTCAATATCATTTTTTAGTAAATATTCTTTTACATCATTTTTCATTACTCTTCCCTTTGGTCCAGTACCTTCTATCTCTTCTACATCTATTTCAGCTTTTTTAGCATATTGGGCTGCCACCGGTGATATTTTATCTTCAATATCAACTTCTACTGAACTTGAAACCTTTTTATCTTTAGAAATTTCTTTTTGTTCTTTTTTCTTATGATCAGTTTCCTCTTTTTCTTCTTTTAGTTCTGATTCATCATTAATTTCTTCACCAGCTTCTCCAACGACAGCTATAGTTTTATGAACTGGTACAACTTCATCTTTTTCATAATATATTTTTATTAAAACTCCATCTACTGGAGATTCAACTACATTAGAAATTTTATCTGTACTTATTTCAACTATTGCTTCTCCTTTTTTAACTTCGTCTCCCTCCTGGTGTAACCATTTGGTAATTTTTCCTTCTTGCATGGATAAACCCAGTTTGGGCATTTCTATTTCAGTTGCCAAGTTATATACCTCCCTCTATTAGTTGTTTTTTAATACTCTACAACTTCTTTGATTCCTTCTAATACTTCATTGTAATTAGGTAATATGTAATCTTCCAGCTTTGGAGAAAATGCTACAGGACTGTCTTTTGAAGCAACCCTTTTAACTGGAGCTTTTAAAAATTCAAACATTTCATCATTTAACATACCAGCTATTTCGGCTCCATATCCACCTGTTTTAGGAGCTTCATAGGCAACTACAACTCGATTGGTCTTAGCTATAGAATCAAAGATCGTTTCTTTATCAAAAGGTACTAAAGTACGGGGATCAATAACTTCTACGCTAATCCCGTCCTTTGCTAATTCTTCAGCTGCTTGTAATGCATATTCACACATTTTCATTGAAGCAATTATAGTAACATCTGACCCTTCTCTTTTCACTTTAGCTTTTCCTAACTCAAGTTCATAAGATTCTTCGGGTACTTCACCTGAAGTACTATATAACATTTTATGTTCAAAAAACACAATTGGATTTTCACTTCTAATAGAGGAAATTAACAAACCCTTAGCTTCATATGGTGTTGTAGGAGCTACCACTGTTATACCTGGTATATTCATCAGCCAGGCTTCAGGATTTTGGGAGTGATGATAGGCAGCTCTAAATCCTCCCCCGTTAGCAGTTCTTAATACTATTGGGGCTGTCAATTGACCTGAAAACATGTAATGTGCTTTAGCCGAATTATTTACTATCTGATCAAAACATTCTGTTATAAAATCGGCAAACATAATTTCTACAACTGGTCTTAAACCTGTAAATGCGGCGCCATTACTTAAACCCAGCATCGCAGCTTCAGAAAGGGGAGTATCTATAACTCTCCTATCTCCGTATTTTTTCCATAGACCTTTGGTAACTCCAAAATCTCCACCCATTTTACCTACGTCTTGACCTAGTACAAATACATCTTCATCTCTTTCCATTTCTTGATGTAAGGCTTCGTTTAAAGCCTGGGAGAATTTTAACTCACGCATTATTTTCCCTCCTTCATTGATTCATATGGTTCAGCATATATATACTTCACAGCATCTTCTAATTCAGGTTCAGGGCTTTCTAATGCAAATTCAACCATATCTTCTACTTCTTTTGAAGCATCTTCTTCTAATTTGTCGAGTTTTTCAGAAGCTACTCCCTCGTTTTCTAATTTAACTCTTAAATTTTTGATAGGACATTTTTCTTCTTTCCATTTCTGTACTTCATCTTTTGGTCTATAGGAAGCCGGATCACCAGAGAAATGTCCCTGCCATCTATAGGTTAGAAGTTCCACCATACTTGGACCCTCACCATTACGAGCCCTTTCAACAGCTCTATTCATTGCATTATAGACTTCCTCTATATCATTACCATCTACAACTTCAGCCGGTATATCATAGCCTGCCGCTCTGTCTGATAGATTTTCGGGAAATGAATGTGCTTCTTCAGCTTTTGTTGAAATTGCATACCCATTATTAACTAAAACATAGACAAGAGGTACTTTTAGACTCGCAGCCATATTCATACTTTCATGAAGTTCACCACGACCACAAGTTCCATCTCCCATAAAAACTGCTGTCACATTATCTTCACCCCGATATTTGCTTGCATATGCAGTACCTAGTCCAGTGGCAGTTATAGAACCTTCTATCGCATTATTACCCATATTACCAACCTCTACATCAGCAATATGCATACTTCCACCTTTGCCTTCACATAAACCTGTCTTTTTAGCAAAAATTTCTGCCATGACTTTTTTCTTGGGACTTCCGGATAGAAGACACACACCATGACTTCTATGGTCAGGAAATTTATAATCTGATTCAGTTAATACATGCATCACACCAGTTTGTGCTGCTTCCTGTCCAATACTTAAATGAATAAATCCGGGTATATTTCCTTTTTTAGAATGCTCATCAACTTTTTCTTCAAATCTTCTTATCAAATTCATATCATAATACATCTGCTTTAACTTATTTATTTCTAATCCCATTTATAAATAACCTCCTCATATAAATAAATATAAATCTTATTTTAAAATCTGACTTGTATAACTTTCTTCTATAACATCGGTATGAATAGTTCCAGCTACGAATAACTTCCCAGTTTTCATATTGTGCATTTTAACTTTTGACATTGCATGAATATTCTTGTCCATTTTATAAAAATCATTTTCTGCCTCACTGTAAAGCTTAGAAAATGGTTTTCCACAATGATCAGATGCTTCTGATACTAATTTGTTTATAACCTGTTTAATTTCATCGTCATCACAATCAACCCAAAACTCAGAATAACCTCCATATAAAAGGGCATCATTTATTCTTCCCATAGCTTCTGTTTCATCATTTATTATTGGTGCTATAGGTGCTAAACCTTTCGCAAATTGAATATTTTTTAAATTGAAATCATGCTCAAACATTTTATGTACCGTCTGCTCTACTGAACGTGCTGCTACCTGAATACTACCTACTAAGCTGGCACTTGGTGCCACTACTAAATATATGTTTTCTGGGTTTACACCACAAGCTTTAGCTACTTGGTTGGCAATATTTACATCTGGTAATTCTTCCATTTGCAAGCAAAGCACACATTCATCATTTTTATCCCTGTAATCTGTCATTTTAAAATAATAATCACTTTCAACTACAGCTTGAGCACGAGCTGGTCCAGAACCAATAATAGTATTATCTCCATTTGTAATTTTCCAGCCTGCAATCTGAGATGCAATAGTTGCAGTTACCACCTGATCGCTATGCACTAAAACACCAGATAGTTCTAAATCACCAACTTGATAAGGAACTATATCAACCATTCCTAAATTACCCATATTTAAGTTTACAAACTCAATTCCAGCCTGCCAACTACCTTCAGCATTTATACCCATATCAAGAATGGTTGTTCCATTACTTAACTTCTTTATTTCAACTCCTAATCTAGCAGCATCCTTAATTATATTTTTTACTACTTTCACCGCTTCTTCATTAATACTTACCATAGCTAATTATCACTCCTTTTACTTCCTTTTACCATTTATATCTATTGTAGTTCCAGAAATAATATCAGCTTTATTTGAGCTAAAATACTTTATTACTTCTGCCAAATTTTCAGGTTGAATCCATTCATCTGGATTACCATTTTTTATTCTTTCTCTAGTATATTGTGTGTTTACCAATCCTAAATTAAGTGTTAATACATTAATATTAAACTCATGTAATTCCTCATATAAAACCATTGAGAGGCCGTTTATACCTGATTTAGAAGCAGTATATGCACCAAAGCCTGGAAAGTAATTATTAGCTGCAGTAGAAGAAATATTTATTATTTTTCCACCTTTTTGGTTTTTCATTACTTGTCCGAATTCTTTAGAACACAAAAAGGTACCTGTTAGGTTTACTTCAATAATTTTTTTCCATGTTGATAGATCTGTTTCTAAAATCGTGTTGGCTTCATGTATAGCTGCATTATTTATCAGAATATCAACCTTATTAAATTTTTTTACAGTTCTTTTTACCAGATTTTTTACATCCTTTTCATTACTTATATCTGCCGAAACATATATAGCTTTACCTTCTTTTTCTCTATTTATTTTTTCTGCTGTCTGTTTAATCTCTTTTTCAGTCCGGGCAGTAACTACAACATTTGCTCCGCTTTCTGCAAAGGAAAAGGCTATTTGTCTACCCAATCCTCGTCCAGATCCTGTTATAACAATTGTTTTTTCATTAAATCCCATATTTATACCCCCTTTGGATAGTTAGATTTGTATAATTACTTTTTTATAGATTTAAAATACAATTCTTTGGCTTTATAAGAACTTCTAACAAATGGATTTGATGCTGCTGCTTTAAATCCTAAATCTAAAGCTATTTCTTTAAATTCTTGGAACTTTTCAGGTCTTATATATTCTTTTAATTCTGCATGTTCTAAAGAGGGTTGTAAATACTGACCTATTGTTATAATGTCACAATTAACTTTTCTTAAGTCTTTCATTACATCAATAACTTCTTCTTTTTTTTCCCCTAATCCCAGCATGATGCCAGATTTGGTTACAATATCACTATTAATTTCTTTAACTGTCTTTAAAAGACCGATACTCCTATTATATTCAGCTTGGGGTCTTATCTTGGAATATAATCTGGGTACTGTTTCTATATTGTGGTTATATACATCTGGACCCAAATTTACCACTCTTTCAATATCCTTATAGTTCCCTTTAAAATCTGGTGTTAATAGCTCCACAGTAACCGCTTTAATATTTTTAATAGCACTTAATACAGCTGCAAATTGTTTTGAACCATTATCTTCTAGATCATCTCTAGTAACTGAAGTTATAACTACATGATCCAAATTTAGATGTTTAATTGCTTTTTTTATATTTTCTGGTTCTTTTGTATCTACTTTTTCAGTATCACCATTTTTAATATCACAAAATCTACAATTTCTAGTGCAAATATTTCCTAAGATCATAAATGTTGCAACACCAGAGCTAAAACATTCTCCCATATTAGGACAAAAAGCAGCCTGACAGACTGTATTTATATTTAAATCTTTTAAAATTTTTTCTGTTTCTTGATAAGTATCGTCTAAATTTATTCTCTTTTTTAACCAATCAGGATAATTTTTGGTTACCATATTTTTCACCTAATACCTTTTCATATTATAAAACTTCTTTCATTTCTTCTTTATAGATATCTAATTTATCCTTCTTATAATTTTTAATATAGTTCATACACATGTCATCTTCATCTCTGAGCATCTCTACTGTCTTGATAGTTGAATAGGTAATATTACTTAACTCAACTAATAACGAATCTAAACCCGCTGCGGCCATCATTGCTATAAAGGTTGCACTCACCAGAGGTCGTTCGGGAAGGCCAAATGATATATTATCCAAACCACAAATTGTCTTGGTTTTTGGATATTTTTCTTTGATTAATCTAACTGTTTGTATTGTAGTCATCGGATTTTTTGTATTAACTGAAACTGGAAGAACTAAAGGATCTAAATATACATTTTCATCCTTTATACCAAGTTTTCTTGTTCTTTTTAAAATTCTATCTGCAATTTTTATTCTTTCTTCAGGTTTATCGGGAATACCAGCTTCCCCCATTAATAAGCCGACAACTTTAGCATCATGTTTTTTTACAAGAGGCAAAACATTATCTAAACGTTCTTCTTCACCAGTCACTGAATTTACTAATGGTTTTCCATATTCATCATTATGTAATTTTAAACATTCTTTAAATACTTCTTGATTGGGAGTATCTATACTGATTGGAACTTCATATTCTTTTTGGATTGTTTCTAATAACCAGGCTATATCTTTTACTTCAGATTTTATTCTTTCGCCAGCATTTATATCAATCATTTCTGCTCCTAAATTAATCTGATGTTCTACTATTGAAAGCAGGCTCTTTTTATCTTTTTTCTCAATTAGTTCAGTTATTTCTTCATGTTCACTTGTGTTAATCTGAGCTCCTATTATAAACATAAAATCCTCCTTTTTATTCTGTAATAGGGGGGGAGATCGGTTATGAAAATGGATCTCTAAGTTGGAATTATTTTGCTACAATTTGAGTTTGTTTTCCATTAGTTTCGTATTTAAATTCTAAATAATTTTCTTTTTTATTAAATTCTAATGATTTATCATTTGCTTTTATTTCACTTATTTCTTTATCATTAAATAATTTAATTACAAATTCATGTTCTGTAGGTTCTATAGTAATACTTATTGAATCTTGTATTTCTGCACATTTTATTTCAAATTGTTCATGATCATCATAGTATAAGAATTTTTCTTCTTCATCATGATAGATATTAATAGTTAACGGATCAAATTCTTTCTCTCCTATATACTGCATCATAGGCCCCATGGGTATAATACTACCACTTTTTATAAATAAGGGCATTTTATCTAATTCAGCTTTATATTCAATCCACTGATTACCTGAATAACTTTCCTTTGTCCAAAAGTCTAACCATTCTCCTTCAGGTAAATATATCTTCCTTGTGTTTTGTTTAGTTAAAATAGGTGCAACCAATAAATCAGAGCCAAATAGATATTGATCATCTATATTACTCACATTTGGATCATTTTCATATTCTAATATTAATGGTCTCATCAATGGTATACTTTCTTCTGTACATTTGTATGCTTTTGAGTAAATATAGGGGATAAGCCTATATCGAAGTTCCGCAAACTTTTTATATACTTCAACAGCTTTATCACCAAAATGCCAGGGCTCTCGTGGGCTCGTACCATGAAATCTAGCATGAGATGAAAACATACCTAACTGCATCCAGCGGATATAACATTCATTTTCGGGTGTCATAAAATAACCACCGATATCATGGCTCCAAAAAGGAAAACCTGATAAACCAAAGGATAAACCACCTTTTAATGTTGAAGCCAAGGCTGTAAAATCTGAATCTGTATCACCCGCCCAATGAACCGGATATCTTTGTGAACCTGCATAGGCAGATCTAGCCCAAATCAAACCATTATTCTCACCATGAATTTCCTTAGTAAGATCAAAGACTATTTTGTTATATAAAAGTGAATAAAGGTTATGAAACTCTTCTCCAGTATATTCTTCATAACAAGCGTCCACTTCTATTCCTTCTCCGAAATCTACCTTAATAGCATCTATTCCAAGTTCTAGAAGTTTTTTAAGTTTTCCTTCATACCATTTTTTAGCATCTGGATTACTTATATCAATTATTCCATCCATATTAGAGGGATCAGAACCTTTTTCAAAATAGCCTTTTTCTTTTGCCTCATCATAAATATCAGTAGCCTCGTGAACATAGGGAAGCTGCCAAATACTCATTTTAAAGCCCATATCTTTAAGATCTTTAACTAGTTTTTCCGGTTTTGGAAATCTCTCTTCTGCAAATTCAAAATCACAGCGGAGAGGCTCATCGAACCAACCTGCATCCAGATGTAATACATCACATGGATATTCTTCTTTTCTCAATTTTTCACCGGTTTCTATCATTTCCTGTTGGGAATTATAGCTATTTCTACTCATCCAAAGACCAAAGCTCCATTTTGGAGGTAAAGGGGTCTTGCCTGTTATATCTGTATAATTACTTAAGATATCTTTCATATAATCTCCGTGAATGAAGTAATAATCTAATTCACCTTCTGTGGTTTCAATTTGATAGGCTTTTTGGAAGTAATCTCCCAATTTATATTTGGATTTATATGTAGTATTCATAAAAATACCATAATTATTGGAACTCATGAAAAATGGTATATTTTTATATGATTTTTGAGTTGAAGTTCCTAAGGCATCCACCTGCCAACATAAAACTTCTTTTCCTCTTTTATTAAGATCAGTAAATTTTTCCCCTAATCCATAAAAATTTTCATTATGTGAAAGCCAAAGAGAATCAAAAGCTGCTTTTTTACCAGTTTTTAAATTCTCTGCTAAACCAAAAGGAAAACATTCAAAACTTGAGTAATCATTTTTGGCTTCTCCTTGATATTTTATTAATTCATGCATGGAATGTTTATCATAATTATATTGTTTAAGTAATTCTTTACCCTCTTTATCTTTTATGGTTATATTCACTGGTTCAGTTAAAATTTCTACTTTTAATTCCTTAGTACTAATTATGTATTTCTCTTTTTCTTCTTTAAAATTAAAGTCACTATATTGATTTTTAAATTCTTCAACTACCATTGGGGTAGAATGTCTCTTGATTTCAGAACCATTAACCAATCTGATTCTTAAAATATCATCTGTTTTTACTTCAATTCTTAATATCATATCTAACTTACTATCTTTTGGAGTTAAATTCGGGTTTAGTTGATTGAATAAAATTTCCATTATATCTTTTTGATATTTCCAACCTTCGCACTTGAAATCGATACCCATATCATGTTTTTGAACTTCTTTAACTTTTTTAGGTATAAAAAATACAGTATCGTCTTCTCTTAATACCGTCTTTTTTAATTCATCAAAATCTAAGACATCAAACATATTATTCCTCCCTAATCATTTTGCATTATTTTCTAAATGTTTAAAGGAAATTTTCCATATTTATTTCGTATTTCTGCTACTGCTTTTAGATTTTCAATTGGAGTATTATGAGGTGTCGCATCACCAGTACTTAATATAAAATTATGTCCAGGCTGCATTTTCTTTAATAATGCCAATACATAGTCATTAACTTCTTTTTTTGATAATTTTTGCAAAGAGGCCGGTTCAATTCCCCCGATGATTATTTTATCTTTCCCTAGTTTCTTTCTTGCATCATACGGCCACAAATCACCACTAGTGGGAGGACACATCGAATCAATTCCATCCATCTCTCCTTGGGCTAACTCATCAAGTAGTTTAGTTAATTTACCACACATATGAGTTATATATTTTGTATTATTTCGAGCGGCCATATCGGCATATTCATCTATATAATCCATACAGTGTTCTCGATACATATTTGGACTTAGTACAGTTGTAGAGGTATCTTCATATGGAATTATCACATCAGATGGATAATCTAATAATATCTCATAACATTCCTTGTTCTTTTCATGAATCAAATCTAAAACTTCGTTTATTTCCTTGGGATAATCCATTAACATATAAACAGTTTTTTCTAGTCCAATTAAAAACTGTAAAAACTGTTGAATTGGAGTTAAAGGGCCAGAAGGGACTGCAATACCAGCCTCACCTATCTCTTTATCTCTTTTAATAAATTGCTCTTTCATAGATTCAAATTCTATATTTTCAAGTACATACTTATATATTCTTAGATCTTCAATGTCTTCTATATAATGTTTTTTAATAAAACCGTACTTTATTTTTTCAGTTGTTACTCGTTTTTCTTCTATAGTACCCTTGGGGGTAATATATCTATTAAATATTTTATCTTTTTTTCGAATGCTCTCATATTTAACATCATTTTTACATACTATTTCAAGTGAAGCCCCAAAAGGTTCGCTATAAGTAGGTACATGTCTTTCCATTAAATCAAAATCTAGTTCTTTGCTTGCTAATATAATATCTTCAGCCTTTTTTGAATCCCAAGAGGATAAAAAGTAATAATCTATAAGGGGGGACCACGGTAGATAATCCGGTTTTTCATCATTAAAAACCGCAGTCAAACGTTCTCTTGAAGTCATAGTTTTCATAGTAGGTCCTCCTTATCAAATCTATTTAAATAAAAAGTTAAAACTAAATTCTCCTATATACAACGTATATCTTAATATTTCTTTTTATAAACTACTAATATAAGTCCCTTATTAAAATAATTTATTTAATTTTAAGCTATTTTCCTTTTTATGTTACCTGCGATATTAGATGCTTCAGAAGCATCTTTTGCATAGTGGTCAGCTGAAATTTCTTCTGCAAACTCCCTAGTAATAGGCGCTCCACCTACCATAACAATTACTTCATCTCTAATACCAGCTTCTTCAAATGCTTTGATTACAGTTTCCATTTCATTCATCGTAGTCGTTAATAATGCAGATAAACCTACAATATCAGCATCAACTTCTTTTACCTTTTCCACAAACTTTTCAGCTGGAACATCAGTTCCAAGGTCATAAACTTCAAATCCAGCTCCTTCTAACATCATTGCTACTAAATTTTTTCCTACATCATGTAAATCTCCTTTTACAGTTCCTAAAACTACTTTACCAGCTGATTCGACTCCGCTTTCTATTAATTTTGGCTTTAAAATTACCATACCAGCATTCATAGCTCGGGCAGCTACTAATACTCCAGGCACAAAAATTTCATCATTTTTGAATTTTTCACCGATAACTTTCATTCCTGCCATTAAACCTTCATGCAAAATTTTCTCTGCTTCTATATTTTCTTCTAGTGCTTTGTTTACACCATTTTCTACACCTTCAACACTACCCTGTTGTAATTTTTCGGATATTTGATTTAATAGTTCCATGATTTCCCTCCTATAAATTATAATTTATATATGATTTAATAATTTAACTTACTTAATTTTTTATATTCTGTTTTTAAAGAAGGATAAAGATCTTTATAAATTTGATAATACTTCTCATAGCTTTTAACATTTTCTTTTATTGGGGTGATTTCTTCTTCAACTTTAATAATTTTTTCTGAGACCTTTTGAAAACTATTAAAAATTTCTACTCCAACCCCAGCTATTATTGCTGCACCGTATGCTGGCCCTTCTTCAACATTTAGTAATTTTATATTTTGTCCCATAATATCAGCCAGAATTTGTTGCCAAACTCTACTTTTTACTCCCCCACCAATAGCTCTAATTTCTTCAATTTTTACATCTTGGTCCTTTATTAATCTAAGAGAATCTTTCAAACCAAACGTGACACCCTCCATTACACTTCGAATAAAATGTCCTTGTTTATGACGACCCGAGATTCCAAAAAATACTCCCCTGGCATTAGCATCATTGTGAGGGGTTCTCTCACCATATAAATATGGTAAAAATATTAAACCTTCACTACCAGGAGCAACTGCTTCAGCCTTCTTATTCAATTCTTCATAATCCATATTTTGGTCAAAAAGACTATTTTTAAGCCAATTAAATGAAACTCCGGCTGATAACATAACTCCCATCATATACCAGCTGTTTGGTTTTGCATGGTTAAAGAGATGTATTCTTCCTTTGCTGTCAGCGGTTGCATTATTTGTCTGAGCTAAAACTACTCCAGAAGAGCCGATACTAACCATAACTCTACCTTCTTTTATTATTCCACTCCCCACTGCTCCACAAGCATTATCGGCACCTCCTGCTACAACAGGAATACCTTCTTTCAATTCAGAGATTTGGGAAGTAGATTTATTAACTTTACCTCCTACTTCAACTGATTCAATAACAGGAGGTAAAATGTTTGTATCAATATCTATTAATTTTGCTAATTCTTTTGACCATTCTTTCTTTTTAACATCAAACAGGAGAGTACCTGCAGCATCTGATACTTCAGTATTAATCTTTCCAGTCAATTTATATCTGATATAATCTTTGGGCATTAATACATAATTGACTTTTTTATAATTTTCAGGTTCATTTTGCTTGAGCCATAATATTTTGGGCGCAGTAAAGCCTTCCAGAGCAGGGTTAGATACTTTTTTGATTAAATTTTCTAATCCACCTGCTTTATTTTCTATCTCTTTACACTGCTTTTCTGTCCTTGTATCACTCCAGAGAATTGCCGGTCTAATAACTTCCATATTCTCATCTAAAAATACTGAACTATGCATCTGTCCTGAAAGACTTAACCCAGCAATATCAGCAGGATTTATATTATCTTTATTTATCGTTTTATTTATGACCTTAACCACTGCTTCCCACCAATCTTTGGGATTTTGTTCAGCCCACCCTGCTTTAGGTGTGTCAAGAGGATAACTTTCCGTAGCTGTTGTTATTATTTCTCCATTTTGTGAAAGTAGTAAGGCTTTTACACCACTTGTACCAATGTCTAAACCCATTAAATATTGCATAAAGTACTCCTCCCTTTTTCATCTTTAAATATAACTATTTAAAATTGCTTCTAATCTTTCTTGATGACCTGAACTATTAGTTATTTCATTCTTTTTAGCATATTCTTCCAGTTTTTCAAAACCAACTTTACCTTCTCTAATCTTCTTTCCTATACCTTCAGTATAACTTTTATATCTCTGTTCAAGTATATCTTCAAATACTCCATCTTCTAATAATTTATGGGCGATTTTTAAACCGCGGGCAAAAGAATCCATTCCTGCTATATGGCCGTAAAATAAGTCTATTGGTTTAAAGGAAGGTCTTCTTACTGTTGCATCAAAATTTAAACCTCCAGGTTTTAAACCGTCATTTTTAAGGATTTCATACATAGCCATAGTGGTTTTATATACATTAGTTGGAAACTGGTCAGTATCCCAACCTAAAAGCATGTCACCCTGGTTAGCATCAACACTGCCTAATGCATTATTAATTCTAGCAGTCTGTAATTCATGCTGAAAAGTATGTCCGGCTAAAGTTGCATGGTTACCTTCAATGTTTAATTTAAAATGATCCTGTAAATTATATTTTCTTAGAAACGCCAGTACGGTTGAGACATCGAAATCATACTGATGTTTGGTTGGTTCTTTCGGTTTGGGTTCAATTAAAAGTTGTCCTTCAAAATTAATTTTTTCAGCGTAATCAATAGCCATATCAAAAAATCGCGCTATATTATCCTGTTCTATTCCCATATCAGTATTCAAGAGGGTTTCATATCCTTCTCGTCCGCCCCAGAAGACATAATTTTCACCACCCAGTTTTTTAGTAATCTCCATCGCTTTTTTAACCTGAGCAGCAGCATGAGCAAACACATCTGCATTTGGTGAGGAAGCAGCCCCATTCATAAAACGGGGATGGTCAAATAAACAGGCTGTACCCCAAAGTAAATTTATACCGGTTTCATCCATTTTTTCTTGAATTAAATCAACTATTTCATCGAGATTTTCATTGGTTTTTTTAAAGGTCTCCCCAGTTGGTGCTATATCTCGGTCATGAAAGCAAAAATAATTAACTCCAAGTTTGGACATAAACTCAAAAGCAGCTTCAACTCGTATTTTAGCTTTCTCCATAGGATCTTTAATATCATCCCAAGGCCTCTGCATTGTTGAACTGCCAAAAGGATCAGAACCATCACCTTTAAAGGTATGCCAATAAGCTACTGAAAAACGGAGATGTTCTTCCATGGTTTTATCTCCTATTTTTTCTTTAGGATTATAGTGATTAAAAGATAAAGGGTTTGTTGAGTCTTCGCCTTCATATTTTATTGCTTCCACGTCTGGAAAAAATTTATTCATCTTTAAATAACCTCCTAAAATTTTCTTATTTAAAGGAACCGGCAGTCCAGCCCTTTATAATCTTATCCTGTAAGGTAATAAATATTATTATTACCGGAAGTATAATTACATTTGTAAACGCCATTACTTTATTCCATTTGGTTACATTAGCACCTATAAATGAATACAGGCCAACAGTTGCCGGCTGCATATTCATATCACTTAAAAATGAAATGGAATAAATGAAGTCGCCCCATGCAAACATAAAGGTGATCGCAGCAATTATTAAAATACCCGTTTTAGCAACAGGCATAACTACTCTAAAAAATGCTCCTATTCTACTACAACCATCGATCCAGGCAGCCTCTTCTAGAGATTCTGGAATAGAAAGGAAAGTTGTTCTTAGAAATACAACCGCAAGTGGTAAAGCTATTCCCGTTTTTCCTAAAATAACTGCCCAATAGGTATTTAGTAATCCCATCTTATCAAAAATCATAAAAAGCGGGGTTACCATTAATACCTGAGGAAGCATTTGACCAACTAAAAATACAAGTATTATCCACTGTATCCATTTTTTCTTTATTCTTGAAAGCGCATATCCAGTAAGCATTGCTAAAAAGACTGTTAAAAATGTGACTGTTACACCAATAATTAAACTGTTTTTAAGATGCATAAAAGCTCTAGCCTCTAATACTTCTGTATAATTTTCCCAACGTAACTGTTTGGGTATTAAATTAGGCGGCCAACTCATCGTTTCACCTAAAGTTTTAAATGAGGTGGAAAAAACCCAAAATACAGGGAAAAGATAAATAGCTAACAAAACTATAGCAATAATAAATAGCATTAAATTTTTTCTGTTTTTAAATTGTTTTAACATTATACGACACCTTCTTCCGAACTAACGAAAAATTTGATGTAAATAATAGATATAAATAACAATAATAGGAATATAATTACAGCTATCGCAGTACCCACACCAAAATCAAAGTAATTAAAGGACTGTATATAAGACCAGACAGGTAAGACAGTAGTAGCATTTACTGGTCCACCTTTTGTCATATTCCAAATCAAAGGAAAACTTCTAAATGAATAAATGATATCCAAAATTATTGTAGCAAATATGTTAGGTTTAATCATTGGTAAAATAATATGCCACAATTTTTTAAAAAATGAGGCCCCATCAATTGCTGCAGCATCATGTATAGAATCTGGTATACTAACTAAACCAGATGTCATTAATATCATATTAAAGGGTATAGCAAACCATATATTTGCTACTAAAACAGAGGACATAGCAAAAGTACTTGTTACTAGCCACCCAACAGAACTAAAACCTAATAGATTTAAAAAATAGTTGATTACACCTATATCACTGTTAAATAACCAACGCCAAATCGTACCTATCACCGCAGGTGGAATTACCCATCCGATTAACAAGAGACCTCTTAATGGTTTGTGTAGTGGAAACTCCTGATGAAAAAACAAGGCAAAAGCTAAACCAAATAAGAATTGAAAAAGCACACTAAAAAATGTAAATATAAGCGTGTTAAATAAAATCTCTCTGAAATCACTATCAAATATAACACTTTTATAATTGTTCAAACCCACAAATGGTCTATCCTCACTTAATAGCGTTGATGAAGTAACTTCATGTACACTTAAGTTAAAGTTATAAAGTAAAGGATATATAGCAAATATTGTAACCATTATAATTGCAGGTAATAAAAATAGATATAATGTTAATTTCGAATTACATATTAAGCTTCTTAATTTAGTTAACATTTTTATCACCTTTTATATTTTATTGGTTAACATAAAATTATGTACGTTAATAATTAAAAATTTATTAAATGGAAGAAGGTGCCCAAAAAGGACACCTTCTTATATTATAATTTAATCACTTAATACTGAATCTATCTTTCCTTGTGCTTTATCCAATACCTCTTCAACATTTCCGCCAGTTAATGCATCTTGAATAGCTATTTGAATAGCGGCTGACATTTGAGGGTATTTAGGGTGTGCAGGTCTCGCTTTGGCATTTTCTAACTGTTTAGCAAATACTAACATTATCTCGTCTTCACTCCATCTTGGAGTATTATTTACAACGTCTTTACGTCCAGGAATTCTGTTTTCAATTTTACACCATTCTTTAATAACATCTGGTTCGTTAAAGAATTTAATAAATTCCCAAGCTGCATCTTTATTCTCAGAATCTTTCATAATACCAATACTTTCTCCACCGAGAACTGAATAAGGGATACCTACATCTTTTTTAACAGGCATTGTAAAAACGCCATAATCAAATTCGGCATCACCAAATGCGCTTAAAGCCCAAGGACCATTTACTACCATACCAACATTCCCGGCAGCAAAATTAACGGCTAATTCATATTGAGGAGTGTTTAATACAGATTTAGGAGTATATCCTTCTTCTATCATTTCTTGCCATAAACTTAAAGCTGCTTGGCCACCTTCTCCATTTACGTTTTCAAAAGAGGCTCCTGATTGCCATAAGAAAGGAGCAAATTGGAAAGTACCAGATTCATCTTTTGTAGCAGAAAATGTTAAACCGTGAGTCTTTTCACCTAATTGGCTAATTTTTTTTGCATAATTTCTAAGTTGATCCCAAGTTTTGGGAGCACCTGATAATCCTGCCTCTTCAAATAAGTCTTTATTATAAAAAATTGCTAAGGTGTTTATATTTTGAGGAATAGCATATAGTTTCCCATCATACATGCCAGATTCCCAACCACCTTTATAAAAATTATCTTTAACTCCCCATTCTTTAGCTCGATCTGTTATATCTAATAATGCACCATTTTCCGCCCATTTGGCAAGGGTATCTGAACCAGTAATTAATACATCAGGTACATCACCAGATAAAAGACCTTTTGTTATTTGGTTTTCCAATTCTGAAAAGTGTATAAACCTGCTATCGACTTTTATATCTGAATGACTACTGTTGAATTCTTCCACAACATATTCCATTCCCTCTGAATCAGCAAAATAATGCCATACTTCTACTGTTGTTTGAGCTTGAACTATTGATCCTATAGATAGAATCATTAGAGAGGAAATTAATAAAACGCTTAATAATTTTTTCATTAATAATTCACTCCTTCTTTTTGATAGAGAAATAATTTAATTACTTGCAACTACTGGCTTCTAAAATTACTTTCTCATATGTTTTATTGCTTTATCTACCTCCTTTCAATTGATAAAGCCCTTTATTTTTATGTAACATGTTACATGCAGTACTTAAAAAAATTTTTTGTCTTGAAATGTTTATTTAATTATTTATCTATTATTTATTTTCTATACAAATACATAAAATCCTTTTTATTTATTCAATTTTTTGAATTTTTTAATAGTTGAGTTTATTTAAATTGACCATAAATAATATGAATTTTTCTATTCTTTTATTATAAAGGTACATTTACAGCATACATATTTTCATATGGTGTACTTGCAGGAACCTCACAACCAGCTGCAATAAAGGTGGTTTCATCTCCTCTATTCACACATTCCTCTACAGCCTTTTTGACTTTTTCTGGCGAACCCTGCATTAAAACATCCACAGGATCAAAGTTGCCATTTGCTGAAGCTTGCCCTTGGAATATTTCAACCGCCTTTTTAAAATCAACCATCCAGTCTAGATCAATAATGTCAGCTTTAGTCTTTACTAATTGTTCAAATAGAGGATTAATATTACCACAGATATGTAGTTTAACTTTAGCATCAAGATCATGTACAGCTTCAATTATTCTTTTTTCATAGGGTAAAACAAATTTCTTATAATTTTCAGGTCCTATTAGGGAAGCAGCTGCATCACCTATACCTATAAATTCTGCTCCCGCCTTCACCTGTTCTTCTGCAAAAATTATTGCCTGTTCAGTACAGATTTCTAATAATTGTTCTAATCTTTCAGTATTTTTATGAATATCAAGCATCGTTTGATTCATCCCTCTTAGATCACAGGCTTCAGCAAAAGCGCCTTCTACCCAACCTAAGATTGGATATGTACCGCCTACTTTTTTTCTGAAAAGTTCAACTGCTTTTATTCTATCTAACATTCTTTCTCCTTTTAGAGGATCAACAACATTTAAAGAATCTAGTTGTTTATAATCCTGAATTAGATTGCCATTAAAACGGGGAACATCATCATAAGGAAAATTAATTTTAGCACCCATATCATGTCCTTCACGACATGGATCTGATATAGCGCTTACCATATCTATTCCAAATTCTTCACAACATTTTATATTTCCTTCGACAAGATATCTGTAATCCTTAACATATTTACTATATGGAACATCAATAAATTTAGCCGCAAATGTCATTATAATATTTAAGTTAGGAATTTTATCTACTTTTTCGCCCTTTAATCTTTTAAATACTCTCTCATAAGAATTCATATTTTCATCTCCTTAAATTCTTGGCTATTTCACCTGCTTTATCTTTAGCCCTGAAATTTTCTTTTACTGGAACTTCATCAGTATTTGGTACATAAACTTTACCTGCTGTGAAAGCACCTAAATCACCAAATAAACCTTCTAGTACCATTTCAGTCGCCGTAAATTGATTCTCAAAAGATGGAGCACCACCACATAAAAACATAATACCTTTTTTACTTCCTTTTTCAAATTTATCATCTCTTAAGGTAGAAGCCCAATATACTTGACATCTATCAATTATATTTTTTAAAGGTCCTGGAATGTTGCCAAAATATACTGGAGTGGCAAATACAATGTTGTCAGCTTTATCTATTAAGGGATATATTTTTTGCATCTTATCATCAATCGAACATCCTCTCTTCTTCCAACAATATCTACAATCTATACATGGGGAAATTTCTGAACGATAAGCATCTATTATTTCGACTGATCCTTCTAAGTTAGTTAAAAATGAATTTAATAAATCTTTAGTATTTCCATTTTTTCTGGCCGATCCGAAAAAAACTACTGTTTTCATTTAGGCCCTCCTCACAGTTTTTAAATTTTATTTATTGGATTCCTCTTCATAAATGAACTTATGGCGAAAATAAAAGAAACTAGGAGAATGACTATGAATAGTTAGCATTTCAGTGTGGGGATGTTTCTTGGAAGTAAATGGTCTCATTCCTTTTCCTAGACCAACAGCTTGATCACCTATATAAACACAGGAATAATTTAAAGTAGCTTCATCTAATAATTCTTCTCTTAACAAACTGTGGAAATATGAAGGTGATTCAACCATAGCTTTATCAATACCCCATAACTTTAATATATGAAGTAGTACTTCAGAATTCGTTTTTTTACCTTCCCCGGTTGCTATAATGGGAATCTTTTTTCCTTTATTCTTTATAAATAGTTCTTTTAACCTTTCATTATTATATTCCTCTATACTGTTAAATGGACCTACAGAAAAATAATCTTTTGACATATTATTTTCTATATATTTTAAGCCTTCAGGTGAAGTATTAAATATTACCTCTTGTTCTTTAATAACTTTATCATCAAAAGGAATATCAGTACCATCTAAGGAACAGATTACAACCCATGGAACAGCTTTTAAACCATTTTTAATTCTTGCTTCTTCTAATCCTTCATCAAAAATACAAACTGTCCCATCTGGTTCTTTTTGAAGTGTAACTGCACCAGCAAAAATAGCATCACAATTTGCCCTCATTAAATTTAAAATCCAGAAATCGGCTTCAGCACCTTGAGGATCTAAACGATTACTCTTTGCAACAATAGGACCGGCAGGATCATCAAGATAAGCAACTTTACCATCTATTGAAGTCACAAACGAAGCCATTGTGTAGGTCCGGTTTTTGGGCAAAGACGGAAACTTTAATTTTCCGTATACTTTTTTAGCTTCTTTAGTTTGAATTCCATTATTTGGATAGTTTTTAAGTTTTTCATTTTCGAAGATCCTGTCTAAATTAATTTTATCGTAATCATAATCTATTTTGGGATATTCTGACGTAAATTTTTGTGCCATTTAAAATCTCTCCTTATTTTATTTATATTCTGCTACTTTAAAAAACTGTTTTTCATTATGTAATTCTCTATAAAGTTCAAAGTTATTTTCCCCTAAAGCCTTTTTAAATTTTTGGTCTGTTTCTCTTAATTTCTCATGATCAATTGACTTCCACTCTTTTAATGAACGCCAATAAACAGTTGTAATAATTTCTACAGGTGTAGATTCACTTATCCATATTTCTTTGCCTAAAAAGCCCGGCCATTTGGCTAATTCTTCGGTCCAAATTTTTTGATCCAACTCTATAAATTCATCAACCTTTTCTTTTTTTACCTTAAAAACTAGCTGTTCTACAGCAATTTTATTACTAAATTTTTTAAATTCCATTTTAACACCTACTTTTCAATTATTTTATTTAAAATTTTCATTTAGGGCCTTTGTCCTACCATATAATCTTTATATCTTTTTAAAAAGAGTTAACCCTTTAAAAAAGTTTCTATTATACTAATATATCCTTGATATGCCTTATCTATCTGATTAATTTCGATATACTCATCTACCATATGAGCCAACCCTTCTTGTGACGGACCATATCCAATAGTAGGAATATTTTTTTTGCCAGCAGATTGACTACCATTAGTACAAAAGGAATAATAATCTATCTCTGTATTTAAACCATTATTATTAAGTCCTTTTAATATATTTTGAATATAATTATCTTTAACATTATATTTCCATCCTGGAAAAAACTTTTCTGTCTTAAAAATTTTTCCTTGGTGAGTAACGTCCTCAGCAACTGCTATCTCAACTTCAGCTATAAATTGATTGTCTTTCCTTTTTATTTCAGTAATTAGATCATTTATAGGCTTTAATACAGATTTCTTATTTTCTTCAGGCAGTAATCTCCTATCAATTGTGACAGTGCATTCATGTGGCACAACTGAATGACCTGGATATGGTTTGGACTTTATATCAACTACTTCTAATATTCCTTCTCCCAAATCCTCATCTTCTACTATTTCAAGAATATCAATCTTATTCAATAATTTTGTCATTTTCGTGACCGCATTAACTCCTAATTTTGGATTAGAAGAATGAGCATTTTTACCTAAGGTTTTTAATTTAAGTTCTGCTCTTCCACGCTGTCCAATACATAAATTTAAATTGCTAGCTTCACCTATAACTACTAAATCTGGTTCTATTTCTTCAATAACTTTTGCCTGAGACACTCCTTCGTAAAGTTCTTCTTGAACTGTCCCGGTTACTACAATATTCTTTTCTAAACTGCTGTTTTTTATAAAGGTAGATGCTGCATACACCATTATAATCAATGCAGCTTTCATATCAGAAGTTCCTCTACCATAAATTCTATCTTTTTTTATCACAGCTTCAAAGGGGTTATTTTCCCAATCTTTTTGATTATCAACCTTTACAGTATCTATATGTCCATCGAATAATACGGTTTCTTCACTTTTTCCCTCAATAAATCCGATCACATTACCCCATTCATCATAATTAACTTCATCATAATTTAATTTTTCCATTAAATCCATAAGATATTGAGCTGCTCTCTTTTCATTCCTAGAATAAGAAGGAATCTGAATAAACTCCTGAATAGACTCAATAATATTATTACTTTTCTCCATAACCGCTCCTTTCTAAATAATTATAATGAAAATCATTTATATCTCCTGTATGTAACATGTTAATATTTCACTTGATATTATTATATATATAAATAGTATTATAATTCAAGTTAAATTACAAAATTAACACATTTTTTAAAATATTCTGTTTGCTTCTCTTCATTGTTCAAACAAGTTCTAAAATACCTTTGTTTTCATATAATACAATTTCATTTTTTTTTATATTTATCACATATTTCTCTTATATTTATCCTTTATTTTATAATTAGAAAATAACTTGACTAATGGAGAAAAAAACATTATATTAAAAATAAAGGAGGGTAATATAATATGAGAAAAATAAATTCAGTTCCTAAAACCCTATTAATGATTACATTTTCAATTGTATTAATCGGATTAATTTCAACTGGTGTAGCGGCTCAAGAAGAAGGTCAGGACACTGTAAGGCCAAATAATATATTTAGTGAAATTGCTTCAGAAGTAGATTCAGGAGTAGTAAAAGTAACTTCAAAGATAGAAGTTTCTAATGGTAATATGCCTTATTATTACGACGAAGAATTTTACGAATACTTTTTCGGTGAACAATTGCCTGAACAACAGCCTAGAGTAAGAGAAGGATATGGTAGTGGTTTTGTTGTAACTGAAGATGGATATATAATTACAAATGAGCATGTAGTTCACAATGCAAAAGAAATTAATGTCACCATTAATGGTTTTGAAGAACCTATACCTGCAGAACAGGTTTGGGCAGATTACAGTCTTGATTTAGCAATTTTGAAAGTAGAGGTAGATAAAAGTTTAAATCCTATCCCATTAGGAAATTCTAATGAATTAAAACCTGGTAATTGGACAATTGCAATTGGTAATCCATTTGGATTAAGCCATACAGTAACAACCGGTGTTATTAGTGCCTTAGGTCGTCCTATTCAAATTCCTACTAACAGAGGACCATCTAGAACTTATAAAAACTTAATTCAAACTGATGCAGCTATTAATCCAGGTAATAGTGGGGGACCTCTCTTGAACATTAATGGAGAAGTAATTGGTATCAACACTGCTGTAAGTCGGAGAGGTCAAGGTATCGGATTTGCAATTCCAATTAATGAAGTGAAAGGATATATAGATGATCTAAAAACCAAAGGAGAAATTAGAAGGCCTTGGTTAGGTATAGTATATGGTCCTGTTACTGATAAAGTACAAAGTTACTTTAAATTAGATAATAAACAAGGTGTTATGGTTCACGAAGTTATTAAAGATAGCCCAGCTGCAGAAGCGGGATTACAACAATATGATATAATTAAAGAAATTGATGAAAAACCAATTAAAAATATAGATGAAATTTCAAATATTATTGATAATAATGGTATTGGGGAAACAATTATGATTAAAATAATTAGAGATGGTAGTTCGGAAATATTATTTGCTGAAATTGGTAAAAAGCCAGCCGATTTAGCAAATGAATTTTAAGGACAAAAGTTATTAAAATTTATTCAGACAACAAGATACTTTTTTAAAACAGATTAGGGTTCTGGATAAGTAATTCAAACTTATTCAGAACCCTTTTCTCTTATTATATATAGTTGTTTTCTTACCTTCAAAATTTATTTTAGTATTATAGATGTTTTTGTGTTTTTTTAAACTATCCTCTGAGCAAAATATCTTAAAGCTTGATAAATGGCCATTTTGGAAGGTGTTTTCTTTTCGCTCTTATCCATCTTATATAATTTTAAAGCTGAATATAGACTTGTAAAATAATGAGGATCCCACTTTGGATTATAGTAGGTTGTATATAATCGAAACATCCAGTCTACTGCAGCTGTATAATCATCTTCTAATAATTTAAAATAAATTGGTAAAGAAGCATCTAAAGCGTTGAGGGAAAAGATATTTTCAAAATCAAGGAAATTTTCTGGTAGGTCCATTTCTTTTTGCATATTTAAAACTTTTTCTTTCTGCTTTTCATCTACATTTTTAGTTCCAATCCAATTATTAAAATTATGATATGGAATGTAATCACCGTTAATTTCATCTTTTTCCCATAATAAATATATAGTCAGAGTAATCATATGATGAAGATTAACTATACCTTCACCTGACGAACAAATCTCCATTAAATTTGAAACATTACTAAAACTATCCTTATCATATTGGATATGTACTTCACCATCATAATCAAAACGAGATAAATATAAAATATAACTAAATAAAGAGTTAGTATCATGACGAGAATTTTCAACCATGAGATCTCTTAAGACAGGATAAAAACAAGAAAAACTATGTCCTAAAGATTCTGATAAAGACTCGGTTCCAAGTGAAAGTAAATTGTTTCTTAATGCTTCCGGCTTATATTTTAAGAGTCCTAGACTATAATAATAAGCATTATGAGAATTACCATTATCCAATTCTTTTACCATCTTTTTAATAGTATTTTGATCTGCTGCTTCTTCCATATATCCAAGCCTATAAGCTTCAACTTTCACAAAGTGTCTTTCTGTCATATTTAATGACAAAAGATTAATAAGTTCTTTTTCTGTCTCCTTAGTGAAAAAACCTTTAATAGATAATTCCCTTAAAAACAATGCCATCTTTATAAAATGAAAGTTGCCGTACGATAAATTTGCTTCCATTAACATAATTGAAGCAAATTCATCAACAAAATTGGTTAAATTTATATCCTTTTCTTTAAGATTTGAAATAATATTTTTTACCTCTTCTTTGTCATTCCCAATAATTGCTTCCCCTAATTTTGAATACATGATGTCTCCCCCTTACTAATATATTTCATCTTTACAAATACATTATAACAAATTCCCCATATAATAGTAAGTTATTTGACTGAATATATACTTTTAATATTATAAAATTAATCTAAATATAAGATAAATAATATAAATTCTCGAGGTGATTAAAATGAAAAATATTCAAATAATAGAAAGTAAAGAAATGGGAGAAGGTCAAGGCGCCACAGTAAAAAGGTTATTCCCATCTAGGAATTATCCAAAACATCACGATCCCTTTGTACTCATGGATGAATTTTTTGTTGAAAGTCCAGCTAGTTTTCCCAAACATGAACACCGAGGTTTTGAAGCTATAACTTATATGTTAGAAGGATCATTTGTTCACGAAGATAATTTAGGAAATAAAAGTGAGTTAAGTACTGGAGGACTTCAAACCTTTAATGCTGGGAAAAGTATTATTCACTCTGAAAAACCTGGTAAAACAGGTTACAGTCATGGAATTCAACTTTGGGTTAATTTACCTAAAAATATGAAAAATTCTGATCCAACTTATCAACAATTGAAAGAAAATAAAATTATAAAAGATGATGAAGAAATTAATATTAGAAAGGTATTAGGGAAAAATATATCGATTGATTTGAATACTGAAGTAGAATACCTGGATATTGAACTTAATAAAGATTATAAATATGAACAAAAAATAAATAAAAACCATCAAGGTTTAATATATATGGTCCAAGGATCTATTAAAATAAATAATAATAATTTAAATGAAAGTAATGCATTTCTCTTTGAAGAAATTGAGAAAGTAATTATTGAATCTAAAGAAAAATCTAGATTTCTTCTTATAACCGGTAAACCATTGAATCAAGAAATTAATATAAAAGGTTCTTTTGTAGAATAATATTAAGGAGGCCGAAGTTTAAACTTCGGCCTCTCTTTTTCCTTTTTCATTGATAATATATTCAATTAAATATCCAATAATAATTAATGATATTAAAGTAAATACTAATCTCAGCATTGCAAATTTAAAGCCTAGAAAATTTATTTCAACCCCTACTTGTGGGATTTTTGAAGAGGCCCAAACTCCCAAAAAGATCATTACATTACTTATCCGTGCTTTTTTTCTTAATAATTCTGCCGCTATGGGAAATGCAATATATACAGGGCCAGTTGGTAAAGTACCCATAATAATCGATAATATAATACCTTTAATACCAGACTCTTCACCAAGATATTTGTTAATTAATGATTTTGGTATCCAAACATCTGCTAAACCCATTAAGACTATAACAGCAGGAAATATGGCTATCATTTCGATTCCATAATTAGCAGAAATATCTAAACCAGCTGTAATTTTAGTGGGGAAAAAATAATAAAGACTAAAAAGTATTACTATAATAACCATTAAATACTTTGCTAATTTTATCAAACCATTTTTGATTTTATTTTCAATTTTAATATTTTGTGTCTCCATTACATTAACACCCCAATAATAAGTGAAATAATAATTGCAAATATGAAAGCAAATACATTTCTTAATATAGTTAATTTTTTACCTAGTTCTTTTAATTCAATAGGTAATGTAACAAACCCCACCATAGTTAAGGTAGTTATAAAGGCAGCAATAGGTGTATAAGAAGCACCAGCTTCTACTAATGAACCTGCCAGTGGTAACGCTACTAAACTCGGGATTAAAGTTATTGCACCAAAAATGGCTGCAGCTACTACTTGAAGTATATTATCATTAGATCCAAGATAGCTTTTAATTAACTCAGGGGGAATAAACCCAAATATTAATCCTATCAATACGATTATAACAATCATCATTGGTAATAGATTTAAAAACTTAATAATTGATTTAACAAAAGCTTTTTTAGCCTTTTCTTTATCTTTTATGATCGTATAGATAAATAATAAAATTGTTGATATATTAATAATCCAAGCTACCATTTAATAATCACCTTCTAGATATTTAAATAATTCTTTCTTGATTTCTTGTAATTTATCATTTAAAGAATACTTAAAATTACTGTTTTTCCATTTTAAAACCGTTATTCTTATACTCCCCATATATAATGATGCAAACGCCTCAGGATTCACCTTGTTTTTAATTAAATTTTGTTTAATACCCTTTTTAATTAAATTATTTATTTCATTTTCTCTTTCCTTTTGATGGTTGATAAATTTTTCCTTTATTGTGGGATATTCTCTAAACATATCATCCTGAAAACTAATAATTGATAGATAAGGATTATTTTCAAAAAATACTATTTGTTTATCAATAAACTTTTTTAATGTTTCTACAGGATTATCTTTATCATCGAAATATAATGAACAACCCTCAGAAAAAACTAAATCTGTTAATTGATCAATAATATCTTCTTTACCATCAAAATGACGATAAATCGCTGCTTCAGAAATATTCATTCTATTCGCTATATTCCTTATAGTCAATTTATAAAACCCTTTTTCATAGATTATTTTTTTGGTTATCTCTATAACCTCTTTTTTTCTTTCAGCTGTCGTTTTCCTCGGCATAATTATCCTCCTTATACAATATATAATAATTTATTATATATGTTAGTTATCGTTAACTAATATTAGATTAACATATTATTAGCCTAAAATCAATTACAATTGAAAAACCGCCCTATAATAATTAAATTATAGAGCGGTTAAAGATTATATATTTTACTATTAATATTTAAATCTTCTCCGGAAACCAATGCCTTGTTTTATTAGCTATAGCTACTAACCCTAACATTACTGGGACTTCAACTAATACTCCAACAACAGTGGCTAATGCAGCACCTGAACTTATACCAAACACAGATATTGCAGTTGCAACTGCTAATTCAAAAAAGTTGCTTGCACCAATCATTGCAGCCGGAGCTGCTACAGAATGTTCAACCTTCCATATCTTTGCCCAACTGTAAGCTATTGTAAAAATAAAGAAAGTTTGTATGATTAAAGGTACAGCAATTAAGACTATGTGGAATGGATTATTTACAATTACATCACCTTGAAATGAGAATAATATAATCAAAGTTAATAATAATCCTATTATAGTTACATTATCTAATTTTTTTAAAAAAACATTTTCAAGCCAATCTTTTCCTTTTTTCTTTAAAATATATTTTCTAGAAACATATCCCATGGCCAGTGGAACGACCACATATAAAATTACAGAAAGTAATACAGTATTCCATGGAACACTTAACTGACCTAAACCCAAAAGAAACATTACTATAGGTGCATAAGCAAAAACCAAAACAACATCATTAATTGATACCTGAATAAGTGTATAAGCAGGATCTCCATCAGTCAAATAACTCCATACAAAAACCATTGCAGTACAGGGAGCAGCACCTAACAATATGGCCCCTGCGACATACTGTTGACTCAAGGCATCTGAGATAAAAGGTTGAAATATAACCCTTAGAAATAACCAGGAGAAAAAGAACATAGTAAATGGTTTTATAATCCAATTTGTTACTAATGTTATAGTTAAACCCTTCGGCCTTTTACTAGCTTCCTTAATACTACTAAAATCAATTTCAACCATCATAGGATAAATCATAAACCAAATTAATATTGCAACAGGAATTGAAACTTGAGCATATTCCCATTGACTCAAAGTGTTTGGAACAGTCGGCCATAATCTCCCAATAATAACACCAGCAACTATACAAATTCCGACCCATACAGTTAAATATTTTTCGAAAAAACCTATATTTTTAGTTTTATCTTCCACTTTAATTTCTTCTTTTTGCATCATATAGCCCTCCATGTATTGTAATTTTTATGTTAGATCCGCACAGGACATCTCACTATTTAAATACTTATTTAATTTTTCATTATCTCTCTTAATTAATTCTATATTTTGCAATTCGTTTTCAATAATTTCTTTCAAAAATTTATGCTCATCTAAAAGTTTTACATTTATTTGATAATAAACCCATTGGGCTTTTCTTTTACCGTAAATAATTTCTGCTTCTTTTAGTTTTGTCAAATGACGAGAAGCATTAGACTGTTTTACATTCATAATATATTCTAATTCACATACACATAAGTCTTGTTGATTAATTAAATTAAGAATCCTTATCCGATTTTGATGTGATAACGCTTTTATAATTTTTATTAGTTCCATAAACTCACCTTCCATATGATTATAATCGATTATACTCATATAATATATTAAAAAAATATTGAAGTCAAATATATTTATAATTATTTTAAACTTGTGTAAATAACTTCTACTTTAATTATTTTATGTTTATATATTATTATAAAGGGTTCCACTTTTATATGGAACCCATTATAATTTGAAATCACTATTTTTGATCAATTACATTTTTACTAACTCAACCCTACGATTTTTTGCCCTTCCATTTTCAGTTTTATTACTTTCCTTAGGAGCCAATGGTCCTACACCGGCTGGTTCAAGACGATTTCTATTAATATTGTATTCCTTAACAAGTTTATCCACTAAAGCTTCTGCTCTTCTTTGGGAAAGATCCATATTATAATCAAAATTTCCAGTACTATCAGTATGTCCTACAACATAGAGTTTTAAATTAGTATTATTTTTCAATACCTTAGCAATTTCTTCAACTGTGGGTTTTGATTCAGATTTAATTTTAGCACTGTCTGTGTCAAAATATACTCCATAGATACTAACTTTTCCTGTACTTTCAATATCCTGTATTATACTTCCGGCAGTTACAAGACCAGTTTCCATTTCTTTTTCTTCCACTACCACCTGATAAACAGCAGGACGCTGTTCACCCCAATTACCACCATTTATACCGTGATCTGCTACATAAAGGGATAAATATAGATCACCTTCCGACCGTTCAAGCTTTGCTGTTAAATAGGATTGATCACCAGTATCATAATGGACTCCGACTCCGTTGAAGTTGTTTCTTGGGCAGGAATCCCAGTTTATCTCTGAATATAAACGATTTGAAAGTTTATGGCTAATATCATTAGTCTGTTTTCGTATTATCTCAAAACCAGCATTCTCTAAGGCAGTTTCATAATTTCTAAATACTTCTAATACTGAATGCCCATTAGGAATTACATAAAAGTTTCTAGTGATTTCCCCTTCCACCCTTAGGTCTTTTCCACTATCTTTTAAAAGACTATAAGGAAAAACAAATTCATCATAATTAATATATTTATAAAATCTTAGGTATGAACCTTTATATCTTGAGATCACAGGATGATTACTACTATTTGGTACATCTTTTGTTTCTGCTTTAATAGGGAATAATGCTTCTTCATTCTCTTTTTCTTCTTTTTTAAAATTACTATTTGCTGTTACAAGACCTGTTTCCATTTCTTTTTCTTCCACTACTACCTGATAAACCGCAGGTCGTTCTTCTCCCCAACTACCACCATGGATAACATGGTCTGCTACATAAAGAGATAGATAAACATCTCCTTTAGGTCTTTTCAGTTTGGCTGCTAGATATGATTGATCTCCTGTATCATAATGGACTCCAACTCCGTTGAAATTATTTCCTCGGCAAGAATCCCAGTTTATTTTCGAATATAAACTATTTGAAAGACTATGGGAAATATCTCTCGTCTGTTTTCGTATTATCTCAAACCCAGCCTCCTCTAAAGCTATTTCATAATTTCTAAATACTTCTAATACTGAATGACCGTCTGGTATAACATAAAAGTATTGATAAACTTCACCCTCTATGCTTGTATCTTCAACCAAAATATCTTCTTTATCTTCTGGTTCTTTTAAATTATTAATCGGCAAGATATATTTATCATAATTTTTATGTTGGAAATATCTTATATAAGAACCATCAAATCGAGAAATTAAGGAATGGTCCCTGCTATTTGGCACATCATTGGTTTTAGCATCTTCAGAAAAAGCATAAATTGCTAATGAAAAAACACAGATGAACAGAATAACCAACAAACCAATAAAAATTATTTTATGATTTTTAAACATTAAAATACCCCCACAATTAATTTTATAATATATAAAACTTTTAAAAATAAATACTACTACAAAAGACAAAGACCACCCTAATGAATTAGTGGGCGGTCTAGTAATAAACTATCACTATATTTATTATTCGAATTATTATGATTATTTTAAATTATTAATGGAACTTTATATCATTGACTTTAAATTTAACTTCTTGGTCCTCTTTAGAAGATTTATGACTTAAACTTAATACAAATGACATCTCATTATATTTTGCTACCTTTATAGTACCATATTCAATTTCATATTCAGGAATATTTTCTACTTCAACTGTAGTAACATCAATCTCTTTGCCACCAAATGTTTCACGTGAATGACTAACATCTCCCATTTTCTTAAATTCTTCTAAATCATACTCTGACAAACTATAGAAAGGAGAAAAAATAGCACTAAGTAATCTATCTCCCATTACACCAGCCATTTGTTCAGGAATAACTTCACCATCGATTTCCATCTTCTTTATATCAGTTCCATCAAACCAAAACAACATATCAGAAGTCATTTCTTCAGTTAAACTATCTGTCATATTAAAAGAAATTTTATCTGTCTCTACATTACCAACTTTTTCTTTACCTAAATAATCATATTCAATAGTTGAATCTTGAACTTTCTGACCACTTCTAATAACTACCAAATCATAATTCATATAACTAAAATTTTTTACTAATTCTTCGACATCAGATGGTAATTGTAGGTTTTCAAAAACTGTCTCATCATTTTGTGCACCGGTAACGCTCGCACTCATTACTAAAATTAGACTAATAAAAATGACCAAAAGTAAACTCTTTTTAATAAAAATATTTATCATCTCCCCATTAATATTTTTGGATATTATCTACTGGGAAATTGATTTGTTATCAAAAACTTATATTTATGTATATTTTTTATTATTATGTATAGGGTAGAAATGTCCTTTATTTATTCTAAATTCATTTTTAGATCAAAATTTATACCTATTAAATAACAAAAACCGGGGATAATATCCCCGGAATGATAATGAATTTAAGATCTCAACATTACTATTTTTTAAAATAATATTAATTATATTTTATGATTTTACAAAAATTAATATTATTTTCCAAATAAAAAAGCCCTTTAATTAAAAAGGACTTAAATGTTTTATAATATGGCGGGAACGTGTGGGAATCGAACCCACCAAAGGCCGGTCTGCCGACCTCCCATTGGATTTGAAGTCCAAGGTGTCCACCATGGACACAGCCGCTCCCTTGTTTTTCATAAAATTAATTATACAACATTTAATAGAAGTTGTAAATTAATTTACTAAAATTCTTTTTTCACCTTTTCTTTTAGTAATATTATTTTGATCAAAATATTCAAGTAATGCCAACGTATATTTTCTACTGCTATCCAATAAGTCTCTAAATTCTGCTAAAGTAATTTCTTGATTTTTTTCTAAATAATCCACTAATAAATCTTTAGCTTCTTTTACAGCAGAAGAAAGAAAAAATAAATCTTCTTTAATATGAACAATTGTTCCTTTCTCTATTAAATAATTAAATATTTCTTCCTTTTTGTCATCATTTTCAACTACTTCTTCGATTTGAGGTGGCATAAAAATATTATTTTCAAATTCCTGTAAAATTTCTTCTTTTAATTTTTCTTCTTTTTTATTTAGATTAATTTCATGGCTAACTAACTTAACAAATGAATCTTTAATTTTAATTTTTTGTTTATTTTCTAATTCTTGAAGTAATTGATTAAATTCAATATTATCTAATTTTATACTTATTTTAGTTCTTAGTTCTTCTTTTGACATACCTGTTTTAAGTCTATTATCATTATGGAATTCTCCTAATTTATTGATTATCTCTTCTTCTATTTTTGTATAATTTTCATTATGAAGCCACGTCTTACTACTACCTTTATCAAAATATTTAACTTTTACCTCATTATTTAATGTATTTAAAATATCATTTATCTTTTCTTTTCTTAAACTACTCTTTTTTATTAAATAACTAGTAGTTATTGTATTTTGTTTATTCAAATTCATTATAAATTCAATTCTACCTTTATCATCTAGTTTTTCTTTCTTATTCAATTCTTCGTTTATTTTATCATTAAAACGCTTTCTTTTATTAGGATGAGTGTCTAAAATATTACCTCCACCAATAGTCGTCATAGGAGAATATCGTCTAATTACATAATTTTCATTATACCGAGCTACAACTTCTTCCTCTAACCTATATTGAACTAATCCACTCTCGCCAGGTAATAGTTCTTCTTTATCTAAAAGATAAACCCTACCAATAACTTCTTTAGCTCCAATGTGAAATCTTATGCGATCTCCATGTTCAACTATCAAAGGAGCATTTTTTAAAACGGTTAATCTTCCATCTAAAAATTTTGTATTTATTAAACTTTCGGGAGTAGCCAAAACATCTCCTCTATCAATTTCGTCTTTATCTATCCCTGATAGATTTATACCCACTCTCTGACCAGGATAAGCAGCTGCTGCATCTTTATTATGTACCTCAAGGCTTCTTACTCGCGCTTCTTTTTTAGAAGGAAATACTGTTAAATTATCTTCTACTTCGATTTTTCCACTTACTAAAGTACCTGTAACAATTGTTCCATGCCCTTTGATTGTAAATACTCTATCAATAGGATAATATACACTACCGGTGATTTCTTTTTTTTGCATACTATCTATTGTATTTATTATTGTTTCTTTCAACTCATCTAAACCAGTTCCCTCAACTGCAGAAACAGGTAATATTGGTTCATCTTTTAAGAAGGTATTAGATAGTTTTTCTCTTACTTCTTCTATCATTAATTCTAACCATTCTTCTTCTACACGATCAGCTTTTGTTACCACAGTTATTCCTCTTTTGACATTTAACAAACTCAAAATATCAAGATGTTCTCTGGTTTGCGGCATAACTCCTTCATCAGCAGCCACTACAAGCAGGGCAATATCAACTCCACCTGCTCCTGCCAACATATTTTTAATAAATTTTTCATGGCCTGGTACGTCAACAATACCTAATGTATAATCATCGTTTAATTTTAAATCTGTAAATCCTAAATCTATAGAAATGCCTCTTTCTTTTTCTTCTGATAAACGATCAGTATCTGTCCCACTAAGAGCTTTAATGAGCGTAGTTTTACCATGGTCGATATGTCCGGCAGTTCCTATTATGAAATTTTTCTGGGACATAACGTTTCCTCCTGAATTATAATATATTTTTAAAAGCTAAAACTATTTGTTCTATTTCTTCGTCTTTAATTGTCCTTAAATCAAAGAACATATTATCATTATATAAACGTGTAAAAATTGGAGGTTTATTCATCCTTAATTTATAAGAAAGTTCATTTAATTCTATATTATTTGTTTCAATTTTAACAACATAAGTAGGTATATCCTGTAAAGGAAATGCTCCACCACCAATTTTTGTAGAATCTTTTTCCACTTTAATATTTAGATTTTCTTTCTCTAAGGTTTCTAACTTTTCTTTTAAACTTAGTGCTTTCTCTTTAATTATATCTATATTTTGACTTAACATTTTTAAGGTAGGTAATTTTTCTCGGGCTTCATTTTTTATATATGCCTTTAAAGTCGCTTCTAAAGACGCTAAAGTAAATTTATCCACTCTTAAAGCCCTAGTCAGGGGATTTTGCTTGAGTTTCTCAATAAATCTTTTTTTACCTACAATTATGCCAGCCTGAGGACCCCCTAATAACTTATCACCGCTAAAAGAAACCAAATCAGCTCCTTGGTCTACTTTATCTTTAACAGTGGGTTCATCTTTTAATCCCAAATCACTTAAATCCTCTATTATACCACTTCCTAGATCTTCTACAACTGGTAAGTTAGTCTTTTTACCTAATTCTACAAGTTCTTTTAGGTTTACTTCTTCAGTAAATCCCATCACTCTATAATTACTAGTATGAACCTTTAAAAGTAAACCTGTATTTTCATTAATTTTTCTTTCATAATCTTCTATGTATACCTTATTAGTTGCCCCCACTTCTACTAAATGGGCTCCACTTTTTTCCATCACTTCTGGTATTCTAAATGATCCACCAACTTCAACCATTTCTCCTCTAGCTAAAATGACTTCCTTATTTTTAGCTAGTGTATCTAAGATTAATAAAACAGCAGCAGCATTATTATTAACTACTAAGCCATCTTCAGCTCCACTTAGGTCAATTAATAGATCTTTTACATTATTATAACGGGAACCTCTTTCTCCTGTTCTCTTGTCTATCTCTAAAGTAGAGTAATTTTTAGCTACTTTTACTAGTGAATCAACTGCTTCTTTAGATAACAAGGAACGCCCAAGATTGGTATGAACTATAGTACCGGTAGCATTAATGACTTCTTGCAAAGAAGGAGCTAAATAATCCATTAAATACTCTTCAATTTCTTTATATAAATTTGTATGTTCTAAAGAAAGAGATAACTCCTTAAGATTTTTTTCATCAGCTTTTGAAATCATTTTTCTTTTCCGATCCAATACATTTCTAATTCCTTTGAGTACTAAACTATGGTTATAGGTTTCTACTAATTCTTTACCTTTTTCACTCTCTAAAAGATCATTTACGGCCGGTATTTTTTTAAATAATTCCTTTTTCATAATTTATCCCTCTTTTTTCGAAATAATATCAATAGCATTTAAAGCATTGTCAATTTCTTTTGCAGTATTAAAATAACTAAAACTAAATCTTACCATTCCTTTGCTAGCAGTTCCCATCTTTTTATGAAGCATAGGAGCACAGTGCAATCCTCCCCTTACAGATATATTATACTCATTTTGTAAGAGATGTGAAAAACGTGCTGCACTTAGATTCATTAAATTTATACTAACAACTCCAACTTTTTTATCCAAATCATTGGAACCATAAATTAGTATATCTTTAATACTTCTAAGGCCTTTTAAAAATCGTCTTAATAAATTAATTTTATGTCTATGTATTTTTTGAATACCAGTCTCATTGATAAATTCAATTCCCGCTCCTAGACCAATAATACCTAAGGTATTTAAAGTACCACTTTCATATTTATCCGGCAAAATTTCGGGCTGTAAAGTGTTTAAAGAATTGCTACCAGTACCACCCTCCATCATTGTGTCAAGCTCATGCCCTTCTCTAATATAGAGACCACCAATACCAGGAGGCCCATAAAGAGATTTATGACCTGGAACCGATAGTAAGTCAATATTTGAATCATCAATATCAATATTTAAAACACCAGCTGTCTGAGCTGCATCAACTAAAAATAGTATATCATTGTTTCTGGCAAATTTTCCAATCTCAGCAATATTGTTTACAGTTCCTAACACATTTGAAGCGTGAGAAATTACTATAAGAGCTGTATTTTTTTGTACTGCATTTTTAATATTTTTAAGTGAAATAAAACCATTTTCATTAAAATCAAGATAAGTAACAGTAATCCGCCCCTCATTACTCAACTTATTAAGAGGGCGGATTACTGAATTATGTTCTAGCTTAGTAGTAATTACATGATCATTTTTATTTAAAGAACCTTTAATAGCTAAATTTAGAGATTCAGTTGCTCCAGATGTAAAAATAAAACGTGAAGAATCTTTAATACCGAAAAAATGGGCAATCTTCTCCCTTGTATTAAAGATTCTTCTATTTATATTCATTGTTTTTACATCCTGCGACCTACCAGGGTTAACCCCATCCTGCCTGAAAAAATTATCAACTTCTTGATAAACACTTTCAGGTTTTGGGTAAGTAGTCGCCGCATTATTAAAATATATCATTAATGAATAAATCCTTCTTTCTTAAGAATTTCTCTTGCTTTCTCTTCATCTTCTTCTGCTACTAAAACTACAGGACCAGTACAACCCATTCCAGTTTCGGCATATATGTCTTCTTTCCAGAGAGATTTTTGAGCGGCCTCAATCTCTAAGATATCAATGCCTGCAATTTCTTCACCAGTAACTTTTTTCTCAGGTTGTTTTACATCTTCTACTTCTTTGGTTTCACTCTTACTTTTTAATTCTTCAATTAGGTCTGTAAGTCCTGCTTTTTTAGCCTTTTGCATCTCTTGTTTTGTTACTTCAAGCAGATTACCTTTACTAACTTCTGCCATATATTTAATGGCATTTGCTATTACAGGAGCACCGGATGCTCTGGATATAATTCCCACTAGTTGGTCATATTCTGCACTTACACCAGGTCCATAACCAAAGCCTTTCGCTTCATAGGTACCGCCTGTAGTATAAGCAGAGAATATCTTCATTAACATATTTCCAGTTAATGTATCAGTGACCATTACATCAGGAACTCCCATTAAAAGGTCGTTCCCACGCATTACAACACCACCATCTGATCTAACTGATGTTGCAAATTCTATATCATAACCATTATCTTTAAGTTCTCTTAGATTATTTTCAACTAAACGAGCACCGTCAACATTTAATATACCAATCTTAGGATTTTCAATACCTAAAGATTTTGCGGTTGCTATTCCATAAACAGTATTTTTCAACATAGAAGCCACACGATTAGTATCACTAGTTCCGGTTGTAGTGGCAATTAACATTTCTTTACCTCTACCGGGCGTTATCACTCTACCTACAGTAGAAACCCCAAAAGGGAAATTATAGTGTAAAGTCACGGAGGCATCAATTTCTTCATTTTTTAACTTTCCATCCATAACCTCGTGAGCATCAGCTAAACAAGAACATTTTTCTCCGTCACAGCCAATTTCTACAACATCTAAATCACTATTATTTTTCCTAGCCATTTGAGCAGCTTTTTTAAGTTCCTCTGGACCGTGTTCACTATCTAGTAAAGTAAGCCCGATTTTCTTTTTTTCGCCAAACTGTCCTGATTCAATTGCATCTGCCAGTTCGTTAAAAATTCCAGCTACTTTTTCTTTTGTTTTATCTGCCATCTCATTCACCTCAATTAGACTCGCCGGTCATGTTTTCAGCCATTTGACGCATGGCATCAGCAATCATATTTTTAATCTCTTTATCACTTACTTTTGCCTCTTCAGATTCAGTACCTTCGTTTTTCTCCATTACGAAAGATACACCATCAAATAGGTTTGTCATTCTACCAAGGAAAAGACTACCCTTACCAATTATCATAGCATTATTAATCTCGCCATCTTTCATCATTTCTACAGCAGGTCCCACAAAAGGTACTCCTGAAGGTATATGACCTTGAGTAGGGGCAAAGCCTGGCATACCGTGTTTACCAACGAAATCCATCAATTCTTTCCGTTCTAAGTCCCCTCTCTTAACACCGAGGGCTGCTATCATCTTATAATTAGATTCCGGTACATTTCCAGCCCCAGCAGGTTTTGTAATTTCTGGATTCTGCATTTCTACAGAATATTTATCAATATCTTTAATACTAATCTCATGTTTATCAAGTGGATCAGTAACTAAAGAACTTATTACTGCTTGGGGTGAAGACCCGGTACCTACTTTATGGCGTCCAACAACATCGGTTCTAATAATTGGGTTTTCACCATCATTTTTAGAAATGATAATTGCAAAGCCACCAAGACCATCTTCTAAAATTGGCATTTCTTTTTTAACATGATCTTTACCATTCATTCCTAATTTAGCCACAGATCCTCCAGCTACAACAGCTACATTATCATAAACTCCCGCTTTTACTAATGCAGCAGCATTCACCATTGCATGAGCAGGTGCAGCACAGAAACTTCTCACATCAGAACCGGTTGCATCCTCACAACCTGCCATTTCTCCAATTGCTTTTGCAAAGTTACCTCCACCACGTTGATTAATATCTCCACAAGCTTCTTCAGAACATTCTAAAATGTAATCTACTTCTGAAAGATCCACATCATCATTTCTAAACTCAAGATTTTTCATTGCTAATACTGCTGAAGCTTTAGCTATTAAATTCTCATATATAACATGTGCGCTTAAATTAATATCAGTTTCATGAGCTTTTTTTACACAACCTACTAATTCATCATCTAAATAAAGAGGTTCTGAATGTTCATCAACTAATTTTTGTAAATCTTCTTTTGTTTCTCCATCTCCTAAATCAATATCCATATCTTTTAAAATCGGATGCTCATTTACTAATTTCTGACCTTTTTCACAAAAATCTTGACTCAATTTTACAAGATCGAATACATCAACATGTTTTACAAGGGCAATGAATTGATCTTCAGGCATAATTTCTCCAAATTCACCTTCTTTTTTTGCTTCTAGAAGATTATCACTTTCATACCAGGGTTGTTCTATATCTTCTAGATCATTTGGTAAAATATTTCCTATGTATGCCTGGTTAGGTGCATAACCTACAAATTCTTCGAAACTACGTAAATGATTATCCATTTGATTTAAATATTCATCATTAGGGTTTTTTGCTCTTGTGGTAGTCTGTGTAGACCCACCCTGTTTTAATATGTTTGGTGTGTGTACAAGTATATAACTTGAACCTTTAATTACTGGAAAACTCAATATTTCCACCTCCGAATTTTTTCATGACAATGCTCCCCTCCAATAAGGAGAAGAGCATTGTATCTTTTTACTTTTATTTTAAACTCTTGCTTCTATAGCCTCACGGATATCTTCTACTTCTAATTCGTCTCCACTTAAATGTTCTACTTTTTCTCCATCTTCATATAATACAATGGAAGGTAGTCCAAGTACTTTCTGACCAATTGCTAATCTTCTGTTACCTTTAATATTAAGTTTAGCAAATTTAATATCATCACCGTATTCTTCGGCCAATACTTCAACATCAGGCATCAAATCTAAGCATAGGTCACAATTATCACTCCAAAAATCTACCAAAACAACACCATCTGAGTTCAATACTTCATCTTCAAAATTTTCTTTTCCTAATTCAAGCATTATCATTACCTCCTGTTTTTATAATATACTTTCAATTTCTTTTGTGGAAGGTTCCACTAATTTTTCTGTAACTTCACCATCTACTAATTTTACAATAGTTGGTATTTCTTCAATATCATAACGATTAGATATTAATCTATTTTTATAAGTATCAATTTTTACAAACCTATAGTCATTATCTTCAATTCCCATGCTTTCTAATTCACTAATCATATCCATACTTTCCTGGTCTGTAACACTCCAGAAAGCAACCAATACAGAATTATCTGATTTCAATACATTGTTCTGCCAGTAATCTTCTTCTTCAATATATCCTTGAGCCATTACTGCTGCAGTTGCACCATCACCAGCTGCTGTTATAACCTGTCTTACAACTTTATTTCTAACATCTCCAACTGCGTATACTCCTGGTTGATTGGTTTCCATCTCATCATTTGTTTTTATATAACCGTTTTCTGTTAATTCTATAGTTCCTTTTAAGAAATCTGTGTTAGGCACTCTACCTACAAAAAAGAAAACTCCATGACAGTCTAGTTCCTGCTTTTCACCAGTTTTAATATTTTTCACTACAGCCTTCTCGACCATACCTTCACCTTTAATTTCTTCTACAACAGAATTCCAAACAAAGTCGATTGTATCATTTTCCATTGCTTTTTCTTGTAAGATCTTTTCAGCATCCATTACTCCTTCATCATGGATTACAATCATTGTTAAGTTTTCTACAAACTTAGTAAGATAGATAGATTCTTCAACAGCTGAATTACCATTACCAACAACTACTACATCAAGACCTTCAAAAATATCTGCATCACATGTTGCACAATATGATACACCTTTTCCTTTAAGTTCTTCTTCACCTTCGATTCCTAATTTTCTAGGTTCAGCACCTGTTGCTAAAACAACACTCTTAGCTTTATATTCTGTACCCTTTTTAGTTTTTACTATCTTTTCAAGACCGTTAACTTCGAGGTCTACAACCTCTCCTCTTTCAAATTCAGTATTAAACTTTTCGGCGTGCTCTCTAAAATTGTCCATCAATTCAGGAGCAGTAGTTTCTGGTACTCCCGGATAGTTTTCCATATCATGATATGTAGATGGTTGTCCACCTGTTTTTCTTTTTGATTCTAAAACCAATGTATTGAGGCGAGAACGAGAACCATAAATTGCTGATGACATTCCTGCTGGACCGCCCCCAATAACTATTAGGTCATATGTATTGCTCATGTATTTTCCTCCTCTGTTAGTAATTGAATTCACAATATATTTCCATAAGAAATTATATTAAAATTCTGACATAAAGTCAATCAATGTTGCATTTAATTTATTTTTATTATATCCTTACTATAGTAATTATTTGCCAATTAAGGGCTAGAAAGGATGGATTAATTTTGATTGACATTGATAAAAAAGATATTAAAAAGAAACGAATCTTAAAATATTTTATTCAAGCAACTAAAGAAGTAATTGAAGAAAAAGGTATTAAAAAAGTTACTATCCGCAATGTAGCAAAAAAAGCGGGATATAATAGTGCTACTATATATAATTATTTTGATAATTATAAACAACTTATTTTCTTTGCCTCTTTAGATTTTTTAAGTGATTATATCCAGGCAATGCCTGACTACATAAAAAAAGCAGATGACGAAATTGAACGCTTTATTTTGATGTGGGAATGTTTTTGTAAATATACTTTTGAAAAACCAAATATCTATTATGCAATTTTTACTGAAAAATTAGGTGATCATCCTGAAACCCTAATGGAAAAATATTTTCAAATTTTTCCTGAAAAATTGGGTGATCCGCCAGAAAGATTAGTTCCTATGCTTTTAGACCCTGATCTTTCACGTAGAGCTTCCATAGCATCCAAACCTTTAATTGAAAATGGTTATTTGAGCCAAAAAAAAGCTGATGAAGTAGACAATATGATTACTTATATTTACCACGGTATGCTCACCTTAACAATCAATAATCGAATAAATTATTCAACAGATGAAGCAGTTAATAAAATCACATCACATATCAGAACAATAGTTAATGACGCAATCTGTTGTGAGAATTAATAGTAAATTCACCCGGCATTAAAATCAATGCCGGGTTTTTTATTTGTTTATTCATTTACAGCTTCATCTAATTTATCTGCTTCTGAGAGATCCTCTAAAGAAGTATCTGCCACCTTATTTAAATCGGCAACTCCTTCTACCTTATGCTCTGCTTTCAATGATTTAATCATCGCTAACATTGCAAAAAGCATAATAATTACAAATGGGAAGGCAGCTACAATAGATCCGGTTTGTAACATACCTAGTCCACCGGAAAGCATCAATGCTATAGCTAATCCTGATTGAATAAATCCCCAGGTGACTTTTCTTTGGACAGTTGGGTTTTTATTACCTTTATCAGATAACATACCCAATACAAAGGTAGCTGAATCGGCTGAAGTAATGAAAAATGTTACTAACAGGATAACTGCAACAATCGAAATCAGACCACCATATGGAAAGTTCTGCATTACAACAAAGAAAGCTGTTTCAGTAGTAGCAATCGCTTCTTCTGCAACTTCCATTCCACTTTCTATTCCCATAGTACCTAAAATTGAAAACCATACAAAGGAAGCTAGTGTTGGAGCAAATAAAACTCCACCAACAAACTCTCTTATTGTTCTACCTCTAGATATACGGGCAATAAATGTAGCTACAAATGGTGCCCAAGCAATCCACCAGGCCCAGTAGAAGATTGTCCACCAACCATACCAGGGCTCTTGACCAATTTTAAAACTATCTCTAACTAAGTTACTCATATACATTCCAAATGAATTTGTTAAATTGTTAATAATTAGAACTGTTGGACCAACTATTAGACAAATTAACATAATGATACCGGCTAAGGAAATATTAACATTAGATAGATATTTAATACCCTTATCTACTCCGGTTATAGCTGAAATCATAAACAAGAGTGTAATAACACCAATAACTAAGATTCGAACTAGGTTAGTTTCAGGTATTCCAAAAAGAAAACTAAAACCACTTGTTACCTGTAAAGTTGCTAAACCTAATGAAGTAGCAACACCTGCAACTGTAGCAAAAATTGCGAGGATATCTATAACTTTACCAATTCCTCCTCTTGCTCTAGCTTCACCAATCAATGGAATGAAAATACTACTGATCTGAGCAGGTTTATCATGTCTAAATTGCATATAGGCTAAAGCAAGAGCTAATACACCATAACTGGCCCAAGGATGTAAGCCCCAATGAAAAAAGGAGGTTTTTAAAGCAAAATCTGCTGCTGCAGCAGTTCCTCCCTCTATATTTAAAGGGTTAACAAAGTGATTTAAAGGCTCTGCCATTCCCCAGAATACTAAACCAACTCCCATACCAGCACTAAATAACATTGCAAACCATGAAATTGTACTAAATTCTGGTTCTTCATCTGGTTTACCCAATTTTATTTTACCATGTTTACTTAGTGCAACCCAAATACAAAAGATTACAAATAATGACATGGTAATGAGATAAAGCCAGGCAAAATTACCGGTTAGATAATCAAATAAGCCATTTGCTATACTACTGAAATTATTAGGCATTGTAATACCCCAGATAACTATTGAAAATACAACAATAAGTGAAATATAAAATACTTCTTTTCCACGTTCTTTTATAATATTGCCATTTTTATCTTTTAGATTTTCCATGAATTTCACCCTTTTATGTAATATTTTTTGAACATATACTAAATACCATTAAAGTAATAATTCCTCATCCCTCTTTGGAGAGAGATGAGGATCTTATATTTAAATTTCTACGTCAAAGACAGTTTGCTCTTCAATATCAGTAGTAAGAGCATCTAAAGCTACTCCTACACGGTGATACCGAAGCTTCCACTGTTCTTCTTCACTAGTAGAAGGGTCACCCAATGGATAAGGTATAGAAATAGTTGGAACCATTCTGTTTGCTCCAACAGTCTTAGCTACGGGGATCAAGTTTGCCATTTGCACTACAGGGATACCTGCTCTTTCAATTTCTTTTACCATCGTTGCTCCGCAACGTGTGCAAGTACCTCAAGTAGAAGTGAGTATTACAGCTTGAACTCCATCCTCCAATAATTCTTCAGTAATTTCTTGACCCATTCTAGCAGCTTCACCCTGAGTAGTTCCTGTACCAACAGTAGAATAGAAATACTTATAAAGTTTTCCTATTTTACCTACTTCTTCATATTTACGCATCGCATCAACGGGAACCACTCTATTTGGATCCGTATCGGCTGCAGCAGGGTCATAACCAGCATGAATAGTCTTAAATGCTTCTTGTCTTCTATTTTGTAGCTGATCTACATCATCAATATAATACTTACCCCAGCGAGTAGCTGATGCAGATTGTATACGATCTGGATTATCAATTGGAACTATCCCACCTGAAGTAACTAGGGCAACTGTTATTTTGCTTAAATCCTCAATGGGATCAGCTATCTTTACAGTATCCAATTCAGGAATAGGTAGTTCGCTTACATATTCTTCATTATTAATCTTTTTTAGTAACATGTCAATGGCTCTTTCATAAGCTGGTGTTTCATCAGGTAAGAAATATTGATGTCTAATACCTCTTATAAAATATCCTTCCTCTTCAGCAGGAAGTAACTTTTCACCATTTAATATTTTATTACCGAATTCAACCATCTTAGTTACGTCATCTTTCATTTTGGCAGCACTCTGACCACCAGGAAAAATATAAATATCTTTCTTATACATATCTACACCTGGATTTTCTTCATTCATTGAAGAAATTACAGGTACATCAAATTCTTCTTTAACAGCTTTTCCTATAGCACCACAAGCATTACCGTATCTACCTGCTTGAAAAGCTGGACCTGCAAAGAAAATATCAAATTCTTTATCTTCTAAAAACCCTAAAATTCTATCTATAGCTTCTTCCTCTTTTGAACCCACAAAATTATCACCACATATTATAGTGTGGGTTACATCAGCATCTAATAATTGGTCATAAAGCATAGCAGCCCCAACCTTTTTATCTCTAATTTCCGGTTCATGGTCTGCTACATCTTCTCCACCAATCTGTCCAAAAAATTGATTTAAATATACAATTGCTTTTGACATCCAATTCACCTCCCGTATATTAATATTCTTTCATTGTTTTAGTGGACCAACCAGCAATTTGGTCTCCACAAAACATTGAATTATTTTCCATAACTATTGAACCATCTTTTTTAACAGAAGATCCTAGCACTTCATCATCATCCCAACCTCCGGATAGACCGTCTCTAGCCAAAGCTTCTAATTCACCGATAACAGTATCCATTGGAGGAAGTTTAATAAGTTCAGAAACATTACCTGTTGAAACTAAAGCATCAGCTTTAGGATCTAAAGAAACGAGAGGCTGTGATCCACCATCACGTCCAGTAGCTTCATTACTTACTCCTACTGTTTTGACACCGGCATCTTCTAATGCAACTAGACATCCAATATAATCAGCATCAGGATTACCGTATCCTTCCTCTGCTACTAAGGCAGCGTCTGCTCCGAGAGATTTTGCCATTTGAGCTACAAATTGAGCAGATCTTTCTTTTTGCTCCATAGCTACATTTAAATTGGACATTATTACTCCTATAAAATTAATAGTTTCACCATGTTCTTCATACAATCTCCTAATTAAAGGAAAGTTTTGCATATCATACGTAGACCATTTTGAAGAACAAGGCATAAAACTACCTGAAATCATAGCACCATCTAAAACTTCATTAGGATGCATGAAGGTAGGCAACATATTATTTGTGTCCCAACCATAATTGAGATCATTGTATCCAGGTTCTTCCATTTGAGATTGTGGCTGCATTACCATGACAACACTTGGTAGTTCACTAACCTCTTCAGATCTCTTGGTAATAGGATCTAAAGTATAAGTTTCAACTTCATCAGGTTCTTTATCTTTTAAAGCTTTACCAAGATATTCTGATAAACGCATTCCAGCCCATCTCAAGGCACGATTTTTCTTTTGCTGTTCATGTTTTTCAAAGTCTTCATCTGTATCTGCAACTAATACAACATTCTTTAGTTGGGAGAAGTATGTATATTTTGCACCTTCTCCTCCCATATCAATTAAACCATCCTGGAATCCTCCCCAATGTTTACCGACGACAAGTACACTCATATCTTTCATTGCAAGTGTCCTACCATCACCGGC
>CAJXKY010000012.1 GCA_913055675.1 uncultured Halanaerobiales bacterium | reverse complement strand
AGATCAATGTATTCAGGAGTTTCAGGATTAAAGGCACACCAAAATCAAATGGATGTTATCGGAAATAATATTTCAAACGTAAATACAACTGGATTTAAAGCTGCAAGAGTTACCTTTAAAGAGATGTTAAATCAAACAATAAGTGGTGCTTCTTCTCCTCAAGGAGGAAGAGGAGGAACTAACCCTAAACAAATCGGTTTAGGAGTCAAAGTCGGAAGTATTGATAACGATATGGGACAGGGTAGTTTACAATCCACAGGTAAAATGACAGATATGGCTATTCAGGGTAATGGTTTTTTCATTTTAAATGATGGAGACCAAAACCTTTATTCTAGAGCAGGTAATATGTCCTTTGATGAAGAGGGTTATCTAGTTAATTCAGCTAATGGAAATAGAGTACAGGGTTGGATTGCTGAAGAAGATGGAACAATTAACGAAACAAGCATGGATAACCTAGAGGATATAACATTAGATCAAACCATGGATGCAGCTAAAACAGAGAAGATGGTTTTAGATGGTAATATTGATGCAAGTAAAGAAAATGAATTAAGTTTATCGCAGAATAAGTTAACGGTTGAGGATACAACTAACAACACTACAGATGATGTCACTGTAAACTTAACAAAAACAGATAATTTTAATCAATGGGGTTTTGAGTTAACTGCTGAAGATTCCTCGAGTACTTTTGATAGCAATAGTGGTTATATTTCATTTGATGAAGAAGGCAATGTTACTCAGGTCACTGAAGATATGGATGGTTCAGGACAAGATTTCACAACTGATCCACCAACTATTGATATCAGTGGTACTGGCGATGAGGTAGATTTAAATATGCCTGATATTGATGATAATATAGGAAGTACTCCATTATTCGAGGGAGCAGAAGACGCTGCTGAAACCGTCTCTGCTGACTATACTACAAATGCCAAAAAAACAATATCAACCAGTGTTTTTGATTCCCAAGGTTATTCACATGATGTAACCATGATAGCTAAAAAATCAGCTGATAATGTATGGACCTTGAATGAAGATGATGTAGATGTAAGTAATGCGGAGAATGTAAGTCTTTCATCAGGGGCCAGTCACAATATAAATTTTGACAGTGATGGCAAAATTTCTTCTGGGCAAAGCTTAGATTTAAACTTTGATCCAATTGGAGGATCAACAGTCGACCAAGATATCAATGTGAATTTCTCAGAACTGTCTCAATTTGCTGGAGATATGACTGCCGAAGTTAAAAATGTCGATGGTTATTCACAAGGGCAGTTAAAAGACTTCACAATGAATGATGCTGGAGTAATTATCGGTTCTTATGATAATGGCTATAACAAGCAGTTAGCACAAATTGGTACAGCAGAATTTGCTAACCCAGCTGGTCTTAAAAAGACCGGAGACACAATGTTTACAACTTCAAATAATTCAGGTGATCCTAAAGTAGGCCCTGCAGGATTGGGTGGAAGAGGTTTAATTTCTTCCGGTACCTTAGAAATGTCAAATGTTGATCTAGCTGATCAATTTACAAAAATGATAACCTCACAAAGAGGTTTTCAGGCTAATTCCAAAGTTATTACAACTTCAGATGAAATGCTCCAGGGATTAGTTAATATTAAGAGATAAAAATGGATAAGTGGGGCCTTATAAACGGCCCCACTATTATCTAGAGGGTGATAACGTGATAAAATTACATAGATTAAATGGTGAAGAAATAGTTGTAAATGCTGATTTAATTGAAATAGTTAAATCCACCCCTGATACTATTATTAGATTAACTACAGATAAGAAAATTTTAGTAGTAGAATCAGTTGAAGATGTAACTGATAAAGTTATCGAATATAAAAGGAAAATTTTTAATAGTTTGATGTTGGATAAGGAGTGAATAAGATGAATCTCAGTGTAGTTATAGGTTTAGCTTTAGGTGTTGTATTAATAGGGGGAGCTATTGTATTAGGTGGCAATGTCATAATATTTTTAAGTGTACAATCAATTATGATTGTACTTGGTGGGACGATTGCTGGTACAATGGCAAGTTTCTCCTTTAAAGAACTTAAAAAAATACCGACACTCCTTAATATTATATTTACAGGTAGTTCAATTGATGTTGATAACATAATTGATATTCTAGTTGGTCTAGCTAAAAAGGCTAGAAAAGAAGGTTTATTAACCCTTGAACAGGAGATTGAAGATATTGATGATCCTTATCTAGAAAAAGGTGTGCAACTGGTAGTAGATGGAACTGAACCCGAATTGGTAAAAGATATTATGGAAACCAGATTATCATATATGGAGGGTAGACATTCTACAGGTAAAAGTATTTTTGATAAAATGGGTCAACTATCACCTGCTTTTGGAATGATTGGTACTTTGGTCGGATTAATTCAGATGCTTAGTGAGCTTGATGATCCGAGTAAACTGGGGGCGGGTATGGCAACAGCATTGATTACCACCTTGTATGGAGCATTTTTAGCTAATCTCTTTTTCATACCTCTAGCCAATAAATTGAAAATGATAAGTCAAGAAGAAGTTCTTGTAAAAGAACTTATGATCGAAGGGCTTTTATCAATTCAAGCTGGTGAAAATCCAAGAATTATAGAAGAAAAATTAAAGGCTTTCTTAGCTCAAGAAAGCTCTGGCGAAAGTGAAAGTGAAGCTGAAGAAGAGCAAGTAAATGAAAGTGAAGTGGTGGGTGAAAATGCCTAGAAGAAAAAAGAAAAATAATCAAGATGATGGTGGTGGCGGTTCACCGGCCTGGATGACAACATTTGGGGATTTAATGACCTTGTTATTAGTTTTTTTCGTATTACTTTATTCCTTTTCTGTACTTGATGTTCAGAAGTTTCGTGGTTTTATGTCAGCATTACAGAACCAATTAGGAGTAATGGAAGGCGGGAGGACAATCAGCGAAAGTAGTGTTTTAGATGAAGGTATGCAGGGACAGAATTTTAATCCCTCCCAAACCAATTTAAATGAAGTTTATAAAAATATGCAGGGTTATATAGACGAAAATGATCTTGAATCCGAGGTCAATGTTGAAATGACCGAGAGAGGTTTAGTGATCAGAATGACCGGAGAAATATTATATAATATTGGTGAGGCGATTATTAAAACTAGAGGACGAAAGGTCTTAGATGAAATTGGTAAAAATATTGGAGGAATCAATAATAATGTGAAAGTAGAAGGACATACTGATGATTTACCGATTAATAACAATAAATATCCTTCAAATTGGGAGTTATCAACTGCAAGAGCAGTAAGAGTGATTAAGTATTTTATTGAAAACCGAAATATAAGTCCTGCTAGGTTGTCAGCTGCAGGATATTCAAAATATAGACCAATTAAGAAAAATTCAACCCCTGAAAACAGGGCGGTAAATAGACGGGTCGAAATTGTAATAATGAATACCAAATTAAATCCGGAGACAGGGAGTGAATGATTTTGGCGGAAGAAGAAAATAATGGTTTGATGAGATTAATCATAATAGCTGTTTCAATAGTTATTGTGTTGTCGTTAATTGGATTTGTTATGATTAAGTTTGTCAATCCTGAAAGTGTAAATTTGAATATTGGAGATAACAATGAAAAAGAAAAAGAAGCAGATAAAGAAGTTGGCCCAACCCATGAATTAGGGTCATTTACTGTAAATTTTTCTGAAACAGATAATTATAATTTTTTAAAGGCGAGTATCGTATTTGAAGTAAGTCATGATAAATTAACCGAGGAGCTTAATAAGAGAGATCCTCAGATCAGGGATTTAGTGATTTCTATTTTAAGATCTCAAAAACCTGAAGATATAAAAGCTCCTTCATCCCAGAGTATAAAAGATGAAATAAGGAAAAAAATTAATGATATCTTAAATACCGGTGAAATTGAAAATGTTTGGTTCACTGAGTTGGTTATTCAGTAAGGAGGAGTTTTAATGGCGGATTCTGAAGTTCTCAATCAAAATGAAATAGATTCATTATTATCTGCTCTCGATTCTGGTAATGTAGATGTTGAAGAGATGAAGGAGAGCGATGAGAGTAGTGAGGTAAAAAAATATGATTTTAGGAGACCTAATAAACTTTCGAAAGAACAGATGCGGACTCTTCAAATGATTCATGAAAATTTTGCCAGATTATTAACTACTACCTTATCTACAAGATTGAGAAGTATGGTTGATTTTGAAGTAGCGTCAATTGAGCAGCTTTCTTACAGAGAATTCATAAGGTCTCTACCAGAGCCAACAATCATTGGTATTTCAGAGCTGGATCCCTTGGATGGTCAATTCATATTTGAAATTAATCCTGAGGTAGGATTTACAATAATTGATAGATTATTTGGTGGGTTAGGAAAACCGATTGAAGATATAAGACCATTTACTGATATAGAACAGGTAGTATTAAAAAAATCATTGAACTGGATATTGCAAAGTTTTACAGAAGCATGGGAAAATTTACTTGATATAAAACCAAATCTAAAAGAGTTAGAGTCAAATCCTGAGTTTACTCAAATTGTTCCCGATAATGACATGACAATAATAATCACTTTAACTTCTACAGTTTCTGATAGTGAAGGTTTAGTTAATATTTGTATACCCTATATTATGTTAGAACCCATTGTCTCTCAATTGAATGCTCAACATTGGTTTTCTAATACTCGGAGAGAACAGACTGATGAACATATCGATCAATTAAAAGATCGTGTAAAAAAAGCTCAGGTTGATTTATTTGCTGAATTGGGTGAAACCGATTTAACAGTTGAAGATATTTTATATCTTAAAAAAGGGGATATAGTTAAATTAAACAAAAAGGTAAAAGAACCTATTGATGTAAAAGTGGGCCAAATTAAAAAATTTAAGGCAATCCCTGGTAATTTCAATAAACAACACGCCTTAAAAATTATTTCGGTTAAAAATGAAGATGTGGAGGAAGGTGATTTAGATGAGTAATGGGAATAGTCAACTATCCCAAGAAGAGATAGATTCGCTGATAAATGCAGATGATAATGAGCAACAGATAACAGATGAGGAAGCGGATGTAATAGGAGAAATTGGTAATATTGCTATGGGTTCAGCTGCAACAGCCTTATTTACTTTATTGAATAAAAAGGTCGATATAACAGCTCCTGAAGTTGAAATAAGTTCTTTTAAAGAGGTCGTAGAAAATTATACAAAACCATTTGTACTTGTAAAAGTTGAATATGTAGAAGGTTTAGAAGGACTTAACCTCCTTATCCTAGATTCTAAAGATGCAGCAATAATTGCAGATTTAATGATGGGTGGCAGTGGAGAGAATATTGATGCTGACACAGAATTAGATGAAATTCATTTAAGTGCTGTGGGAGAAGCCATGAATCAAATGATGGGGTCATCTTCAACCTCGATTTCTAATATTATAGATAAAGTAGTTAATATTTCTCCTCCTGAACCGATATTTGATGTAGATATAGAAGAATTTGATAATGAACATTTTGATAATGATGATTCTTTAGTAGTTACTTCTTTTGACTTAAAAATAGGGAATCTAATAGATAGTACTTTTAAACAGTTAGCTCCCTTGCAGTTTACAAAGAAGTTAATAAAAAGCTTACAGTCTAATGATGATGGCCTAACAGCAAAATCTGATAACTCTACTCAGTCTGATGTTTCAGATGTCGCTAAGAAAAATGCTAAAGAAAAACAATCTCAGCAAAAAGAAACACAACAAAAACAAACAAAACAAAAACAAACTCAGCATAAACAGAGTAAACAATTAAAATCATCTGATAAAGTAGATGTACAGGAAGCTCAGTTTCCTGAATTTGGAGATAAAGAGGGTCAAACCCTACCCCAAAACATGGAACTTTTAAAAGATGTTCCTTTAACAGTAACTGTTCGATTAGGAAAGACCACAATGACGATTAGTGATGTACTTGATTTAGGAGAAGGTTCAATTATAGAATTGGATAAGTTAGCTGGAGAGTTAGTTGACCTTTATGTAAATGGTAAACTAATTGCAAAAGGGGAAGTAGTTGTTATCGATGAGAGCTTTGGTTTTAGAGTTAAAGATATCATTAGTCCGGCCGAAAGGATTAGTGAAATTTAAGAAGATAGTTTAGTAAGGAGATCAAAATGAATTATACATTTGAAATTTTTAAAATAGGCTTTTATTTAATATTAATAGTTGGAATCATATATTTTTTAAGCATGTTTTTTAAAAAAAATATCTTAAATGTACAATCCGGTAGTCATCTAAAAGTAATAGATAAACTGTATATGGGTTCTAATCAAGGTTTATATTTAGTAGAAGTTAATGATGAAATATTATTAATCAGTCAAACTGAAAAAAAGATTGACAAGCTTGATAAATGGGATGCTGTTGATTTTGATTTTGATATTGAAGCACTTGAAAATAATAAGGAAAGCAAGCAAGCACAATTTAAGGAGTTTTTCTTGAATTATTTGGGGAGGAACGATAGTGATTCAGAAGAATAAAGAAATTTTGATTATATTATTACTCATAACTGTAATATTTAGTTTAAATATAGAGGCTAATGCTCAGGAGTTTAATATTCCTGATATAAGTCTAGATATCTCTTCTCCAAATCAATCCGAAGGTGGTGGAAGTGATCTTGTACTATCTTTAAGGATTTTAGCATTATTAACAGTACTATCACTGGCTCCGGCGATAGTAATTATGTTTACTTCTTTTACCAGGATTATTATTGTGTTTTCAATAATAAAACAGGCTTTATCAATTAGAAATATGCCACCGAGTCAGGTTTTAATTGGCTTAAGTATATTTTTAACAATTTTCATCATGGCTCCAGTTTGGCAGGCGGTTAATACAGATGCCTTACAACCATATCTAAATGAAGAAATCAGTATTGATCAAGCCTATAATCGTTCTGAACAACCTCTACGAAATTTTATGTTTGAACAAACTGATGAAGAATCGATAGCTCTTTTTGTAGAAATGGCCGAAATGGAGAGACCTAATAATCAAAGTGATATACCACTTTATGTTTTAATACCGGCCTTTATAACAAATGAGATAAAAATAGCCTTTCAAATAGGCTTTATGATATATATACCGTTTTTGATGATTGATATGATAGTTGCAAGTATTTTAATGTCAATGGGTATGATGATGTTACCCCCGGTAATTATTTCTTTACCGTTTAAAATATTACTTTTTGTTTTGGTAGACGGTTGGCATCTTATAATAAATTCATTGGTACAAACCTTTTAGAATTAGGAGAGATTAAATGTGGACCAGAGTATAGTAATTGATATCGGTAGAGAAGCATTATATGTAGTATTAACTGTAATAGCTCCAGTTTTAGGAGCAGGATTACTTACTGGACTATTAGTTGCGATTTTACAGGCAACTACCCAAATCCAGGAACAAACTTTAGCTTTTGTACCTAAGATATTTGCAGTTTTGATTTCGATAGGCTTTTTTGGTCCCTGGATATTATCAACAATTATAGACTTTGTAACTGAACTTTTTGAAAGTATTCCGCTTTATATATGATAGGATGACTTAGTATGACTACAGAGATATTAACAACAGATTATATATATTTGTTTTTCTTAACTATGGCCAGGTATCTTGGTATATTTTTAATAACTCCTATTTTTAGCAGTAGAATAATTCCCAATCAAGTAAAAATAATCTTATCATTTTTAATGGCTTTAATTACATTTTTGTTAACATATCAAACTGCTGGAATAACTGCACCTAATTCAGATCTAATGGTTATCACTTATCTTGTAAAAGAATTATCTATAGGATTGTTCATGGGGTTTATAATTTATATATTTTTCTCAGCTATTCAACTAGCTGGACAGTTTATTGATCTTAGAATGGGATTTAGAATTGGGAATGTAGTTGATCCTCTTAGTGGTGCAAGTTCACCGATTATTGGTCAATTTCAAAACATTTTTACCGTTTTAGTTTTTCTTTCGATGAATGGTCACTTAATGTTGATTAGAAGTTTAAATAAATCCTTTGATGTAATACCTCAGGGGGGAATCGAGATAACAAATAATTTATGGCAGTTCTTGTTTAGAAGAAGTGCAGATTTGTTTTTAATTGGATTTAAAATAGCTTTACCAATTATGGGTACTTTGTTTATTGTAGATATAATGCTTGGTTTTTTAGCTAGAGCAGTACCGCAAATGAATATATTTATTGTTGGATTACCACTGAAAATATTTATTGGATTCATATTATTATTGTTATCTTTTCATGTTCTTGTTCATTATTTTTCAGATATATTAAATAATGGGTTAAAAGAAACGATTCAAATTATTAATTTATTGACCCCGGGCTAAACAGAAAGGAATTAATATGGCTGACAATTCAACCGGTCAAAAAACAGAAGATCCGACGCCGAAACGGAAACGGGAAGCCCGTGAAAAGGGGCAAGTTGCGAAAAGTCAGGAATTAAACCAGGCTTTTACACTTCTTAGTAGTTTTATGGTGTTATATCTAATGTTTGCTGGTATATTAGATTCATTGACTACTAAAGTGACCCAAATGCTTACTTTCAAAAATGTAGATGTTTTAACAAAAGCCAAGGCGTATGATATTTTAATGGAAAGCATCTATTATGTAGCTGATTTAGTTGCTCCTGTTATGATAGCAGCAGCTGTTATGGGTATTATTATTAATTTTAGTCAAGTGGGACCTTTATTTACAGGTGAAGGTGTTACACCAAAAATTGAAAATATTGATATCATCAAGGGTTTTAAAAAGATATTTTCTTTAAAAAGTCTTGTGGAAATGATTAAATCAATTCTAAAAATAATAATAATTGCCACAATAGCTTATTATTACATAAGAAATTCTATAACTGAATTAATAACAATGACAGAACAAGGGTTACAACCTTCATTACTGTTGATTGGTAATATAATTTTAAAAGCGGCAGTGACCATCATAATATTTTTAGTAGTAGTTGGAGTATTTGATTTTGCTTATCAGCTTTGGGAACACACTAAGAGCTTAAAGATGTCTAAATATGAAGTTAAACAAGAAAGAAAAGAAATGGAAGGGGATCCACAACTTAATCAGAAGCGGAAAGAAAAACAACAGCAGATGAGTCTTAATAGGATGATGTCAGCTACTGAGGATGCAGATGTAATGATTACTAACCCTACCCATATTGCTGTAGCGCTTAAATTCAATATTGAAGAAATGGAAGCTCCTAAAGTCTTGGCAAAAGGTGAAGGTTATGTAGCACAGAGATTGAAAGAAAAGGCCCGAGAGTTAGATATAGAAATAGTGGAGAATAAACCGTTAGCACGTTCATTAAATAGGGTGTGTGAAATTGGAGACTTTATACCAGAAGACTTATTTGAAGCAGTTGCAGAGATATTAGCCTATGTATATCAGAAAGAAAATAGGTATTAAAATATATTCAGTTAGTTTAATTAGAATAATGGAGGTTATTAGTTAATGTCCTCAATGTCAAACAGCAGTACGATAAACAAAATATTTTATAATATAGATATACTTTTTGCTTTTGCTGTTGTCGGTATCGTAATAATGTTTATCATTCCGATGCCTACAATAATAATGGATTTATTACTTACAGCAAATATTACATTTTCGATGTTGATAATCTTAGTAAGTATCTATATTAACGAACCCTTACAGATTTCAGTATTTCCATCATTACTACTATTCGCGACCTTATTTCGCCTGGGCTTAAATGTATCGACCACCAGGTTAATTTTAGGCCAGGGTTATGCGGGCGAAATAATTACAAGCTTTGGTAATTTCGTGGTTGGTGGTAACTATGTTGTCGGTTTTATCATCTTTTTAATCCTTATTGTAATTCAATATGTTGTAATCACCAAAGGTGCTGAAAGAGTGGCAGAAGTTGCTGCTCGTTTTACCCTTGATGCAATGCCTGGTAAACAGATGAGTATTGATGCCGATCTTAATGCGGGGATCATTAACGAGCGAGAGGCGCAAGAACAGAGAAAGAAAATACGACAGGAAGCAGATTTTTATGGAGCAATGGATGGTGCCAGTAAGTTTGTTAAAGGGGATGCGATTGCTGGTATTATTATCACAGTAATTAATATAATAGGTGGACTTATTATCGGGATGGCTCAACAGGGTTTAAGCTTTGGTGAAGCTGCCCAGACTTATACACTTCTTACAGTTGGGGATGGATTGGTATCACAGATTCCAGCCCTTCTAATTTCAACTGCAACCGGTATGATAGTTACCCGGGCTGCCTCTGAAAGAAACATGGGAGAAGAGATGTCCGATCAGTTAATGAGCCAACCTAAAGCACTTTATATAGCAAGTATTGTTCTTTTCATTTTCGGTGTTATGCCGGGTCTTCCTACAGTTCCATTTCTTGTGATGGCTGTGTTATTAGGCGGTTTAGGGCTGACTCTAAAAACACAGGTTGAAAAAGAACTGGAAGATGAACCGGAAGAAGAAGCACCAAGCCAACATGAATTGCAACAGGCTAAAGAATCTGAGATTAAAAACATGATAAAAGTAGACCAGCTAGAAGTAGAAGTAGGATATAATTTAATATCTTTTGTGCTGCCTGAACAGGGAGGAGACTTTGTAGATAGAGTTTCCATGATCAGAAAGCAGATGGCGATGGAATTAGGAATAATTATACCACCGGTTCGAATTCTTGATAATTTACAGTTGGATCCCAATATTTATCGTATCAAATTAAAAGGGGTTGAGATAAGTAGATTTGAGATGATGCCTGATCATTATCTGGCAATGGATTCCGGAATGACGACAGAGGATATTGACGGAATTGAAACCAAAGAACCGGCTTTTGATACTCCGGCAATTTGGATTGATGAAGATCAAAAAGAAAAAGCAGAACTTGCTAATTATACGATTGTTGATCCTCCATCAGTAATGGCAACCCATCTTACTGAGTTGATTAAAGAGCATGCGCATGAATTATTGGGTAGACAGGAAGTTAAAGAATTAATAGATAATGTTGAAGAAAACAATTCAGCTGTGGTCAATGAATTACTACCTGATCTCTTGAGTTTAGGTGAAATACAGAAAGTACTACAAAATTTATTATGGGAAGATATTCCGGTTAATAATCTTGTTACTATTTTAGAGACTCTCGCAGATTACGCCAAGACAACCCAGAATATAGATCTTTTAACTGAGTATGTACGGCAAGGTTTATCAAGACAAATTACAAACCAATATGTCGATGAGCAGAATGAATTATCAGTTATTACACTTGATCCTCAGTTAGAAGAAAATTTAAGCGAGACCGTAGAACAGTCTGACCAGGGTAATTATCTTGCGGTTGATCCTCAAGATGCTCAGGAGTTAATAGAATTGATTTCGTCTGAAGCTCAGAAGTTGTTACAACAGGGTAAAGAACCTATTTTGGTTACTTCTCCCATGATAAGAAGACCATTGAAAGAATTGACAAGTCGGTCTTTTCCACAGCTAACAATTCTTTCATTCAGTGAACTTATACCTGATGTTGATTTACAAGTATTAGGAACGGTGGTGAAATAGATGAAAGTAAAAAAATATATAGGAGATAATATACAAGACACAATATTTAAAGTAAAAGTTGATTTAGGATCAGATGCCATTATTTTAGAGACAAGGAAATTCACCAAAGGTGGGTTTTTAGGCTTTTTCGGGGAAGAAAAAGTTGAAGTGTTAGCCGGTCTTGAAGAAAATGATGATTCAAAAGATAAAGAAACAAAACAAGAAATCAATAATCTTAAAAATATGATTCAAGATTTAAGTAATAATGTAAACGAGAATGTTTCTAACTCTAATGTTCCAGAAGTTTTAAGACCACTTCAGGATTATTTAAAGGGACAGAATGTTAAAGAACAGTATATTAATAAACTAATTAAGGATATGAGCAAAAGAAAAGATTTAGATAAGTCAAATCTTAAACTGAAAACCAAAAATTATCTTGAAAAGAAACTTGGTAATCCAGCTCCTGTTCAAACCGGGAATTCAGCAAAGGTAATTACATTTTTAGGTCCAACCGGTGTAGGTAAAACCACTACAATTGCTAAAATAGCAGCTGGATTTTCAATAAATGAAGGAAAGAAGGTTGGATTAATCACAACTGATACATATCGGATTGCCGCTGTTCAACAATTGAGAACTTACAGTGATATTATAAATATACCTCTTAAAGTTGTTTATGATGGAGATGAGTTTAAAAATGCTGTTGAAGATTTTAAATCTGAAGTTGACTTGATTTTAGTTGATACTCCAGGCCGCAACTGGAAAAACAAATGGGAACTTGGTCAACTTAATGAATTTGCTAAAAAAAGTATTGTTGATGAGACTCATTTGATGTTAAGTTTAAATATGGATAGTCGGGATTTAGATTTTGCTGTAGAGAACTTTAACCGTTTAGGTCCTGATAAGATAATATTAACCAAACTTGATGAAACTTCTACTTATGGGGATATAATAAATTTAAAAGAAAAATATGATAAACCTTTTTCATATATTACATTTGGTCAGGATGTTCCTGAAGATATAGACCAGGCCCACCCTGAAATACTATATAATTATTTAATGGGTGATTTTAATGAATAACCAAGCTTCAAAATTAAAAGATTATGTAAAAAATAATAATATGGAAATTAATAATAAACATAAATTTCATAAAGATAATAGCAGAATAATTGCCGTATCTAGTGGAAAGGGTGGAGTAGGAAAATCTACGATTACTGTTAATTTAGCTTTAGCCCTCAGAGAATTAGATCAAGATATCTTTATAATTGATAGTGATATTGGAATGGCTAATATAGATGTTTTATTAGGTCTTAATTCTAAATATGATCTCAACCATGTTTTAGAAGGAATCTGTACTTTAAAACAAGCAGTAGAGACAGGTCCTTATGGACTTAATGTTCTTTCCGGTATTTCAGGTTTGGATGATGTTTTGAATGTTAGTAATGATAATATTAAACATCTTTTAACAGGTGTTTCTGAGATTGAAAAGGAATATGATGTTATTTTATTAGATACTGGAGCTGGGGCAAGTCAGTCAGTTATAAATTTCACTACTGCTGCTGATGAAATACTATTAGTTCTTACTCCAGAACCAACTTCTATCATGGATTCATATAGTTTAATTAAGCTGCTTAGCAGTAGTAACTATCAAGGCAAACTTCATTTAGTAGTAAATAGGGTGAATTCCAATCAAGAAGCTGATAAAATTATTAATAGATTTATCAATACTGCACGTGAATACCTGAATTTAGATATAGAACTATTGGGTAAAATCCCCGATGATCATATCATCCAGGAGTCAATAAAAAAACAGCAGCCTGTATTCAAATTACATCCTGATTCTCAGGTAAATGATAAATTTTTAGAAATAGCAGGAAATCTGGTTGGTATAGAACCTGAATTACCATCAAGAGGTATTAAAAGCTTCTTCTATAAATTAGTGGGCCAGATTACTCCAGGGAGGTAACTTTTTAAAATGTCAAATCCTGATCAAAATCTTGGAATTAATCAAAAAATTGAAATAGAAATCCCTGAAGGTCCTTATCAGGGTAGTTATAATAGTAAAGTTTCAGATATTACAGAAGAAGTGATAACTGTAATGGCTATTTATGAAAGGGAAAATGTTATTCCAGTAAGTAAAGGTTCAGAAGTAAACATTTTGTATGAGGGTGATAGTGCCTTTTATTCTTTAACAACAAAAATAATTGAAAGAGTGAAAAATCCAATACCTAGTTTGATTTTAAAAAATACAGACCAGATTGAAAGAATTCAGCGTAGAAGTTATTTTCGAGTGAAAGTCAATAAGGATATTAAATATTATGTTATAAAAGAACATAAAGATGAAGAGGGGCAGCCCGAGTTTAAAAAAACAACTGCTATTGATTTAAGTGGTGGAGGATTACTAATGGTTTTAAATGACGACCTTAAGATTAATGATAGGTTACTTTTTAACTTGCAGATTGATGAACTGGACAAATTAATAGAAGGTGAAATAGTTAGAATTAAATATAATACAGATGGTTATAGTAAAACTGCAGGGGTTGAATTTGTAGATATGGAAAGAAAAGATATTGATAAAATTATTTCATATTTATTTAATTACCAGAGAAAATTAAGAAGGCGCGGTATGATATAAATGAAAATAAAATTAGTAGGTTCAATCTTTATAGCATTAATTATATATCTAATCACGGCATTAATTGGTTTAATACAATTTAATCCTTTATCAGAAATATTATTTTCAGGCTTAAAATGGTCGATCACTGGTTTTATATTCACTTTAATATTAACCTATTCAATGGAGTTAATGAAAAACGAACAAAAGACAGAAAATAAAGAATACAACCAAAAAGAACAAGTTAATAATCAGCCTCAGGGTAAAGCAAGTAAAGAATATAGTCAAAATAATCAAGCACAAAATTTAAATACTTCAAATAGTCAACAACAAACTGAACAAGAAAATACTTCCGGAAAAAATGAAGAAATTAATGAGGAAAATTTTAATGAAATGGAACCACCCGTTATTGAATACGAAGAGGCCAATTAATTTATGGATGAGGTGGGTAATTGATGCTCGCAAACAAAGAACTGTGGCAGTGCTATAAAAAAGAAAATGATCGCGAAGCCCGTGAACAACTGATAATGGAATATCTAGATTTAGTTAAATATCAGGCGGGTCGAATTAATACCTATGTTCCGGACAGAATTGAACTTGAGGATCTTGAAAGCTATGGGATTATAGGATTAATAGATGCCATAGAAAAATTTGATCCTGATAGAGGTTACAAATTTAACAGTTATGCTCAAAAAAGAATAAAGGGAGAAATCATTGATCAGTTACGCAAATTAGATTGGCTACCTCATTCCCTAAGGCGGAAGGCGAAAATAATCAAAAGTAAAACCCAGGAATTAGAAAATAAATTAAATAGAAAGCCTAAACTAGATGAAATTGTCGAAGAAGTAGATTTTTCTAAAAATCAAATAAAGAAGATAATGAAAAAATTAGACCAGTCTCAATGGGTATCAATATATTCGGAATTAAATGGTAAATCACTACTTGATTGGCTTCCAAGTAGTAAAGTAAATAAGCCAGAAAATATACTTGATAAAAAACATTCGGCTAAAATATTAACTGATGCTATCAAAAATTTAAATGAGCGCCAAAAATTAGTAGTCTCATTAATATATTACGAGGAATTAACCCAAAAGGAAGTAGCTGAAGTAATGGACCTTTCACCGGCTAGAATATCTCAGATTCACAAAAAAGCTGTATATAGGTTACGAGGATTTCTTTCTAGGAAAAAAGAAGAATTCAAATAATTAGGAAGGGTGACCGAGCATTGAAAACACTAATAGTTAAAGCATCTAATAAAGAAGAAGCAGCTCAAAAAGCTATAGAAAAAATACCTAAAGAAAAAAATGTGAGGGTAAAAGACCTTGAAGTAGAAAAAGATAATGATGTATTTTCCATGCTAAAAAGCAAAAAGAAATTTATAGTTAAAGTTAATAAAAAGGACAATATAAATTTTAGTGTACTGAGAAAAGGACTAAATTTAAATAAAGGACTAAATTTAAACTGTAAAGACGCTGTTAGATGGTATATTACAGAGTTTGAGAAAATTAAGGATGCCGAGCTAATCATTCATAAGTCAGAAGATAAAATGAAAGCTTTTGTTGATTATATTCCACCTCAGGGTTTAGGCATTGATTTAAATGCTGAAGATATTATTAATACTCTAAAAGAAGAAAACATAGTCTATGGTTTAAAAAAAGATAATATCAATAAAATAATCGGTAGTGATGAGATAATTGAAGAACTTCTGATTGCTGAAGGGAAACCACCTGTACCTGGAAAAGATGCTGAATTAGAATTCCATTTTGACAAAAAAGATAATCATATTGGTACAATGCAAGAAGATGGAACTATTGATTATCATGATTTAGATATAGTAAATAATGTAGAACCCGGAACAAAATTGGTAACCAAAAAAGAATCAGAGCCGGGAGAAGATGGGAAGAATATAGAAGGAGAAAATATAAGCCCTGAACCTCCTAAAAAAGTTTCATTACCCAAAGGAGACAATACAAAGATAACTGAAGATAATACTTTGATTTCGACTGAGGAAGGCCATATTTCCTATCAAGAAGACAAGGTAAATGTTGTAATAGTATATAAGGTTAAAGGAAATGTTGACTTTAATACAGGAAATATTGACTTTGTGGGAAGTGTATTTGTAGAAGGTGATGTAACAGAAGGCTTTGAAATCAAAGCAAAGGGTGATATCGAAATAAGAGGTAATGTTGAAGGAGCTCATCTTAAAAGTGAAGGAGACATTATAATTAATAAAAATTTCATTGCAAAAAATAAAGGTGAGATTGAGTGTGATGGTGATTTCAAAACAAAATCAATTCAAAATGGAAAAGTAATTTGTAAAGGTGATGTATATGTAAAAGATGCTATTATGCACAGTACTGTCCATTCGGCAGGAGAAATTAATTTAACAGGACATAAAGGTTTAATTGTGGGTGGTGAAGTAAGAGCTACTAAAGAAGTTAACGCAAATATAATAGGATCTAGTTTAGCTACCAAAACAACTGTTTCATCTGGTATTGCTCCTCAAACAAGAATCCGTTTTAAAGAAGCAAAAGAAAGTCTATCAAAAGCTAAATCTAATTATTTAAAAACGGTAAAAGGTCTTAATATATTGAATAATATAAAAGAAAAACAGGGTGAATTACCCGATGATAAACAAGATATGTTAGAACGTTTAAAAGAAACTAAAAAGGATCTAAAGGAAAAAATAGATGAAAATGAAGAAATAGTAAATGAACTTTCTGATAAAATCAATAATGCCACTAAGGGAAAGATAGTAGCAAAACGTAAAATATATCCTGGAGTTAAAATACAAATCGGTAGTTATTATGATAATGTTGAAGAAGTCCATACAAGAACTGTTTTTAAAGTAAAGGATGGCGAGTTGAGCAGATTTGGACTATAAAGGAGGCGGGTTTTATGTCAGACCCTATTAACCCCAACACATTAGTACCGATGTCTTTAGAGGTTGAAAGAATTGAGAATATAAGACAGGTCCATTCCTCAAATGAACAAAAAATGCTTGCCCAAAAAAAACAAGAAGAAGATAAAATGAAAGAAGAAACTGTAAACAAAAAAGAAAAAAGTGAGAACCTAATTATTGACAAAGAAGAAGAAAGAAAAAATCAAAAACGCCAAGATAAGGATGAAGATGAGGATCAAGATGAGCGGGAAGAAAAAATAGACAAAAAGCAAAAGGGATCTGTTATAGATGTTAGGATATAAGATTGGAGTGATTTTATGGCCTGGATAGTTACATTAATAGCGATTAACTTATTCTATAGTAATTCCAGGTTAAAATATAATGACCAAGTCATAAGTTCAATTAATAACCGAAAAAAAGATAAACTGATAAAAAAGCGGAAAGAAGAAAGAGAGCAAAGACAACTTCTTAAAGAAAAGATTAGAGAATTAGAAACAAAACATCAAGCTGCAATAAATTATTACAGCAGAAATAAAAACATTAAAAGAGTAGCCAAGAAGTTAAGATTAGGTATTAGAGAAACAAGGTTAGTAATAAAACTATATTATAGAAAAGGGGGTGAATCATTATGATAAAGGGACTTTATACAGCAGCATCTGCAATGAATGTAAATATGAAAAAGATGGATGTAACTTCTAATAATTTAGCTAATGTTAATTCGACAGGTTTTAAAAGAACTGGTAGTATTCAAAATTCATTTTCGGAGATGTTAATATCTCGTATTGACAGTAGTGGAAAACAAGAACTAGGTTCAATAGGAGGAGGTGTAGAATTAGAAGAAAACTATACTGACTACTCTGCAGGAGAATTTAAACACACTAATAACAAATTAGATTTAGCAATCAAAGGTAGAGGTTTTTTCACTCTACAAACTCCTGAAGGAGTTAGATACTCAAGAAATGGAAGTTTCTCTTTAAATAATCAAAATCAAATTGTCAATAGTCAAGGACACCTTTTATTAAATCAAAATGGTGAACCAATTCAAACAGTCCCCGGCCGGGAAATTACTATTGATAAAAGTGGTCAGATTAATTTTGGAGAATTAGAAGGTGATAGAATCAATATAGTAGATTTTGATGACTATCGCAATTTGACAAAACAAGGTAACAATCTATACCAAACAGCTGATGGTATAGAGGGTAACCAAGTTGAAGGCAGTAAAGTTTTACAGGGTTATCTTGAAGGATCTAACGTTAATATTGTTCAAGAAATGGCGAATATGATAGAGACAACAAGAGCGTATGAGACTAATCAAAAAGTTATTCAAACTATCGATAATAGTTTGGAAAAAGCCGTTAATAGCGTGGGTAGATTAGCTTAAAAAATAAAATGAAAGTGCAGCCGGACCAATAATGGAAGCTGCATAAAAACTACTGACTGATAGAGGTAGTTTTCAAAAATTACAGGAGGAATGAAAAAATGATAGGAGCACTATGGACTGCAGCTACAGGAATGAATTCACAGCAAAAAAGTATCGATGTTACTTCAAATAACTTAGCAAACGTAAATACAGGAGGATTTAAGAAAAGTAGAGTTAATTTTGCAGATTTGATGTATAAAACAATAAAACAACCTGGAACCCCAAATGCCCAAGGTGCACAGGTTCCAGTGGGAATAGAAGTTGGTCATGGATCAAAAGTAGCTTCGACTCAAAAAGTTTTTACCGAAGGTAATTTAAAAAATACGGACAACCCTCTCGATTTGTTAATTGAAGGTGATGGGTTCTTTCAGGTTATGAAACCAGATGGAACGGTAGCATATACAAAAGATGGTTCATTTAAACAAGATAGTACCGGTAGAGTTGTTACTTCTGATGGTTATCCTTTACAACCGGAGATTGTAATTCCCGAAGATGCAACAGATATTTCAATTACATCAGATGGTACCGTTAACGTTAAAACCGGAAATACGACTGAACAGATTGGCCAGATTCAACTTTATAGATTTGCTAATCCAGCTGGTTTAAATAGTCAGGGTCGTAATTTGTTTGCTCAGACTGTTGCGTCTGGAGACCCACAAACCGGTGTTCCTGGTGAACAGGGTTTTGGCAACATTTCACAAGGCTTTTTAGAAATGTCTAATGTAAAAGTTGTAGAAGAAATGGTAAACATGATAGCTGCTCAAAGAGCATATGATGTAAATTCAAAAGCTATTAAAGCTGCGGATGAAATGTTACAGACAGCTAATCAGTTAAGAAGATAAATTAAATCAATATTAGGAGCATGATAATGTTGAAGAAAAATGGATCTATTTTAATACTCACAATTATATTAATTATTGCTTCATCTCTTACCTTAAGTGCTTTTGATGTAAAAATTGAAGATGAAGTAAAAGTTAAAAAGAAAAATATAATTTTAGGTGATATTGCTGAATTTAAAAATATTAGTCAAAACAATCTTGCAAAAATTAATAAAATAGATCTTGGTCAAGCTCCAATACCTGGATATAAGAAATATATAAATAAAGAATTAGTTAAATTAATGATAAAAAAAGAAGGGTTTAAGCCGCAGGAATATAGATTAAATTTTGCAGACCAGATTGTTATTAGAAGAGATTCTAAACAGATTAAAAGTGATGTAATAGAAAAGCATCTAAAAAATGTGATAGAAAAATCTCTTACTAACATGGTAGATAAGTATTCTGTAGATATTAATCTGCGGCAAAATTCCCTTACAATTCCGGACCAAGATTATGAATTAAAAATTCTTAAACACCGGAAAATAAAAGTTGGTCAAACCACAATTCCAATTGGAATAGATATAAATGGGAAAGAATACAAAAGGCTCTATGTACCGGTTGAAATTACAGCATATAGAAAATCTTATGTTGCGAAAAGATATATTTCACAGGGTACAAAGGTAAAAAGAAAAGATTTTGAATATAAGCTTGTAGAAGTTGATAATTTTGAAGATGAAAAGTTAATTGAAAAGAACACTAATTTATTCCAAAATAATATTGAACTTTCCTATTCTTTAAAACAGGGTGATGTACTTAAGAAAAACAATTATAATAACCCCTATTTAATAAATTGGGGGGATAGTGTAGAAGCAAAAGTAATCGTTGGAGATATTGAATTATCCCTTATGGTTACTGCCCGAGAAAGAGGTAAACAGGGAGAGTTTATCAAAGTGGAAAATCCTGATAACAGACATCAATTTCAGGCAAAAGTAATAAGTCCACAACTGGTGGAATTGAGAAAGAATTAATGGAAGGGGAATATAAAGTGAAAAGAATATTGATTATATTATTGATTCCCATTATGATATTTACATTAACAAATACATTAGCTGCAGAAGGTAATTCTTTGTGGAGTGATGATTCAGGAGATATATATAAAGATCATAAGGAACATGAGATTGGAGATATAGTAACTGTTTTAATCAAAGAAGATGCTAATGCTATTCAGAGTGCAAATACAAGTACAAGCCAAAGCAGTGAAGTTAATGCCGAGGCTGGATTTGGTATTCTAAGTTTTCTAAAGGCATTTGGATTTGGTTATTCTGATTCAGGTTCTGCAGATGGACAAACAACCAGAAGCGGTACACTTGAGGCAGATATAACTACTCAAATCACTGAAATTAAAGAAAGTGGTAATTTAAAAATTTCAGGGACAAAAAATATAAATATAAATGGCGAAAAACAAGCAATAAAATTAACAGGCATTATTCGAGCTGAGGATATTACTCTTGATAATACAATTTCTTCAAGAAATATAGCAAACGCTGATATAGAATATGAGGGTGAAGGCCCGGTTGGTGACAAACAAGATCCAGGTGTACTTAAGAAGTTTTTCAACTGGATTTTTTAAGAAAGGAGTTAGATTATTTTGAATATCAAAACGAGTAATATATTTCTGTCTTTAGTTATATTTTTATTATTATCACTACTTATTTCACCAATAACTTTATCTCAAAATCAAAATCCAATTGTGAAAGTAGGAAATATAACTAGGATTCAAGGAGTTAGAGATAATCAGCTAATTGGATATGGAATAATTATGGGGTTAGCTGGTACTGGTGATTCAAACCGTAGTCAGGCCACAATCCAAAGTGTAGCAAATATGATGGGTGAGTTTAGTATAAATGTAACTCCCGATCAGATTAGAAGTCAAAATTTAGCAGCGGTTATGATAACAGCCAATTTACCTCCTTTTGTACATTCTGGAGATAGAATAGATGTTACTGTTAGTTCAATGGGAGATGCAGATAGTCTTCAGGGTGGTACATTAGTTATGTCTCCCTTAAAAGCTGCGAATGGCGATATATATGCCGTAGCACAGGGTCCGGTTTCTATTGGAGGTTTTAATGTCCAAAGTGGAGGTAGTAGTGCTAGAAAGAATCACCCTACAGTAGGTCGAATTCCTAATGGAGCTTTGGTTGAAAAAGAAATCAATTTTGAATTGGACAAAGAACGTTTAAATTTACTATTACAAAATCCAAATTTTAAAACTGCTAATAATATAGCTGAAGCATTGAACAATCAACTAGAGCACTCAAATATTGCTAAAGCAAAAGATGCAGGTACTATAGAGATAAATATTCCAGATGGTTATGAAGATAATGTTGTTGATTTCATATCAAAAGTCAATAAGACAGATGTTAGAACTAGTATGGAAGCTAAAGTTGTCATAGATGAAAAAACTGGTACAATAGTTTTAAGTCACAATGTTAGAATTTCAACAGTAGCAGTAGCACATGGAAATATTTCTGTTACCATTAAGACAACAGAAGATGTTTCCCAGCCATCGTCTTTTTCAGAAGGGGAAACTGAAAAAACTACTGAAACTGATATAGATGTTGAAGAAGAGGAAGGTAAAATTGTAATGATTGGTAGTGAGAATAATATAGAAGATTTAGTAACTGCCCTTAATACGATAGGTGCAACTCCCCGAGATATAGTATCAATAATTCAAAAAATTAAATCTGCAGGAGCTCTTCATGGAGAACTTGTCTTGAACTAAAAGGGAGATGATATTATGGAAATGGGTAATTATCAAATAAAAGAATCTAGTTTAATACAACAAAAATCTTCAGAGCAAAAACAAATAGATAATATAAAGAAAATGAGTCAAAAACAGGAATCAAATAATAGTGATAAAGAATTAAAAAAAGCTATTAGTGATTTTTCTGCAGTATTTTTAAAAATGATGTTTAAGTCAATGCGTTCTACTCTACCAGAAAATAAATACCTAGATGATGGTTATGCGAAAGAAGTTTTTACTGAAATGATGGATAAAGAAGTAAGTAAATTAGGTAGTGGACAGAGCACTTTTAAGAATCTAAACAAGGTCATGTTTGAACAGTTATCACAAAAATAATACTGTAATAAAAGTCCCCTTATATTTTCTAAAGGGGACTTTTTTATATATTCAAGAAATTAATTGAGGTTGAGCTTAATAAGATCAATCTAAATTTGTTTTGATGATTATTAAAGTTAACAAAAAAAATTACTACATTAAAGTTCCTGCAAAACCTTGTCAGGCTAGAGCAGATTTTGCTAATAAACTCAACAATATGTATATGTTTTCTCCATAGAGATAATTTTCCAGCGACCAATTTTTTTATACTGTAAAAATTGATTTATTGCAAATATATTTAAGAAAATAAATAATGATATAAATATACCGATAACAAAGTTGGGAAGACCTACTGGAGATTTAGAACTAGCAGTTATTAACCTAATAAATATAGTTATCCATGGGGTTACTGCTGCAATACATCCAAAGATAAAAGGAGAGCAAACTACTTCTTTAGTTTTTTGGTTATAAGCTTCCATGAGCCATCCGAAAAATATCATCGAAGCATTTACAATAAATAGCGTAATTAATACTCCAATATCTGTGATGACAACCAGCATAGCTATAATGATTATCATCAATGAACTGCTCAAAGAATATTCAATCCACCGGGCACGGTTAATATGGTTTTGAATGTTTTTTAGATACTAGTCATAGGTAAAGCTAGCGACAGAAAAATGAGCAATAGATGATAAAAACATGAAAATAGCTACCAAAATACCAATTTTGGCATCATAGAGATGCACTGTACCCATTTTTTTAGTTCCGGGTGGACCCATCATATAAGAGCTAGTAATAGAAATAACAAAATCACTGCTTAACCAAACCATTAAAAGAGCCTGTATCAGATGAATAAATCCTACAATTAAATTAAATACCTTTAACTTTTTTAAATTTTTTGTTTGAAACCTTTTAAAATCTCCTCTTTAAAAAGAGTAATAAAAATGAATATTTTTTTCGTATTAAAATTATAAGCTACTATTATTTTAATATAATATATTTAATAAACCACCCAATAAAATGTATTTGAAAGTTATTTATTAAATTGTTGTCTATTATTTCTATTTATTCATGGAACTTAATATTCCTTTTTTAAAATAAAAAATAAGCAAGTAAATATTCTTAAATGTTATAAGTAAAAAGTATACTTATTTTAGAATTTTTAGTGACAAAAATAATTAAAATTTTCTTAGAAAAGTTCTTAATACCAATACATAAAAACATTTTACTTCATAATAATAAAATTAGCAGAAAAAGTGAATGATATTTAAGATCAATATATAAAGTTCATCTTTTAAACCTTAATCTAAATCATTTTAATCAACGTTTGTTTATGCAGGATAAGTTGTTTATTTCAAGAATTATTGTAATTATAACAACTATATTTAGTATTGCAAGTATCAAACATATAAGATAGTAAAGTTGAATATTAAAATTATTATTAGGATAAATGTAATAATTCCAAATATGGACTATTTGTACTTTTATAGACCGGACAAATGTCCTATTTAGTATTTAAAAAATGATATTTATTAGAGATAGTTGGGTTAAGCTTATTCCGAATGTAATCTTAAAAAGATTATATACATTTATTTTAATTTTATTTGAAAAAGTTCTTATTAGATGTGTTTAAATATTAATTCTAGTAATAGATTTTGTAAATAGTGTAGAAAAATACAAAAACATGGGTGGTAAAATTCATTTTAGGGTAAAAACTGGAGTAGGGTTTTAAGATGATTTTATAAAGGCGAGGGGGGAGATTTTAATTAAATCATATGTGGCTAGACAGCCTATTTTTAACAAGGATCAATCGGTATATGGATATGAATTATTATATAGAGATTTTTCAGGAGAACATACAAATAGTTTTGATGGAAATTCTGCTACTTCTCAAGTATTGATAAATAGTTTTAGTACTATTGGTATCGAAAGTATTACTCAGAATAAAAAAGCTTTTATAAATTTCACTAAGCAATTGCTCATTAAAGAAATTCCAACGATTTTTGATAAAGAAATAATTGTTATTGAATTATTAGAAAATATAAAAGTTACTCAGCAATTAATTAATGTTTGTAAAAAACTAAAAGAATCGGGATATATATTAGCTTTAGATGACTTTGTTTTTGATGAAAGTTATTTATCTTTGCTTGAAATTATAGACATAATTAAAGTAGACTTTTTATATTCTAATAAATCTCAGAGAGCGAAAATAGAAAAGATTGCTAAGGAATATAATATTACTTTATTAGCTGAAAAAGTAGAGACTAGAGAGGAATTTATGAGAGCACAAAACCTAGAATATTCATATTTTCAAGGATTTTTTTTCAAAAAACCAGAAATATTTGAAGAAAATGAAATCCCAGTATATCCTAATAATTACTTAATGGCTTTAGAAGAGCTAAACAAAGATGTACCTGATATTGAGAAAGTTGCTGAAATAATAAAAAAAGATATGTCTTTGTCTTATAAATTGTTAAAGTTAATTAATTCAGCTGCTTTTGGTTTACGATGTGAAGTTCAATCTATAAAACAAGCTTTGGTTATCTTAGGAATAGAGGAAATGAAAAAGTGGATTAATTTGATTGTAATTAAAAAAATTTCCGAAGATGAGCCAAAAGAAATCATGCGCTCTTCCTTAATAAGGGCAAAAACAGCTGAAAAATTAGGAAATAAATTAAGTGAAAAGGTAAATATATCAGAACTTTTTATGATGGGGCTGTTTTCGCTTCTTGATACTTTAATGCACAGAGGTTTAGATACTTTAATGGAAGAATTACCAATATCTACAAAAGTAAAAGATGCTATAGTTGGTAAGAAAGGTTTGTATCGAGATGTTTTACAATTGATTGTTTCCTATGAAGAAGGGAGATGGAATATGGTAGATCTTTATTGCCGAAAACTGAAATTAGGAAAAGAATTTATTACGAATTCTTTTGTTTCTTCTATCAAATGGAGTGAAAAGATAATCCAGAATTAAAATATATAATTCATCTTGTAAAGTAAAATGAAATTTAATTAGATTAAAGTAATTAATATTGATAACATAACATCATTAAGTATATGGGGAGGAATAGTATGGATATTAATAAAACTGTTCAATTCATGAGAGAAAAAGTTGACCCTGATTTTAATTTTGTGAATAAAACAGATAAAGTGGTTCCATTTACAAAATTAGATAAGAAAATTAAAGATTCAAAACTTGTTTTAATTTCTTCTGGAGGATTTCATTTAAGTGAAGACGATCCATTTGATACTAAAGACTCTCTGGGAGATCCTTCTTATAGGGTTATACCTAAAAAAGCAAATTTAGATACCCTAGAAATTTCTCATGATCATTATGACCATAAATATGTAAATCAGGATTTAAATTGTACTTTTCCTCTAGAGTTACTAAAAGAATTAGCAAGAAAAGAAAAAATAGGCTCTTTAGCAGATAATCATTATAGTTTTATGGGGTATTGTTTAAAAACCGAAAAGCTAAAAGAAAATGCGAGAGAACTAGCAGACCTTCTAAAGAAAAATGGAGTTGAAACTGCCCTAATAGCTCCAACCTGACCGATATGTAATCAATCCGTGGGATTGATAGCACGAGAATTAGAAAGTGACGGTATTTCAACAGTAACTTTAAATCTTTATTTAGAAATAGCGCAATTAGTTTTACCTCCAAGAACTGTTAGTGTTAATTTCCCCTTTGGAGCACCTTTTGGAGATCCTAATAATAAAAAATTACAATTACAAGTTATTAAGGAAAGTCTTAAAATGTTGGAAGAAACAGAGGAAAAAGGTAAAATAAAAATTCTCAATTATGATTGGAGAGAAAAAATCAAATAAGCATAGAATTAATCAAGTATACAAAAAGTAATTTATCATTCTATGAGAGAAGGAATAATGATCAGATTTATAGAATATATTAAATATATTGGTAAGGCTATAGTCCTGACTTATGAGAGGAGGATATTATATGAATAAAAATTTAGTTTCAAATATGAGGTATGTATTATCTAAAGCCAAAAATGCTCATCATAAGTATGAACAAAATGAATTAGATGGCCGTTTTGATACCGAGTGGTATAAATGGTATGCAGATTTTATTCTCAATAGTAATGTAAGTACAGAATTAAGGAAAAATATATCTGAAGAAGAGATGATTGATTTTCTTAAGGATATAACAGATGATTATACTGAGAATGAAGTTGAAGAAGATTGGGAAGATTATGCTGCTGAAAAACTAATTAAAGAATTTGCTGAATAAATGAATATTTCAAAAGGGGTAGTTTTAATGACTGCCCCTTTTTTGTTAAAAATATAATCTTATTAAATATATTATTAAATTTAAAATGATAGTAAAGATAATCATAGAAGTAATAGGGAAAAACAGTTTGAAATTTTCCTTATCAATTTTAATATCTCCTGGAAGATTGCCAAACCAATTAAAATTAATATCTATAGAAGTAATTATCATACCTAACAGTGCGATTGTTAGACCTATATATATTAATAACTTACCCCAATTAAACTGCGAGTACATAAAAATCACTCCTGCTATATAATTTCTTTTGTTTATATTATAATAATAATTGAACACTTAATCAATTAAAGAAAAGAGGTCCAATATGTTATCTAAAAAAAAGATAAAAAAGTTGAAAAGAAAACATCCCTTGTTAGAAGATATAATAAATACTAAAGAAGTAATTTGGTTCAATCCTAAATATGGGGAAAATACAACTCATAACGAACTAAATATTAGTAAAAAAGATATTGTTGAAGCAGAAAAGAGGTTAAAACGATTTAAACCATATATAAAGGAAGTCTTTCCCGAAACTAAAAAAAATAAAGGTCTAATTGAATCTGAGTTAGAATCCATAGATGCTTTTAAAGAGGATTTAGAAAAAGTCTGCAATACATCTATAGATGGTGCTCTTTATATAAAAAGAGATGATAATTTACCAATCGCTGGATCAATCAAGGCTCGTGGAGGTATATATGAAGTTTTTAAGTATGCTGAAACTCTAGCTTTAAAGAATAATTTAGTAACTAAAGATGAAAACTATAGAAAGTTTGCTAGTAATAAATTTAAAACTCTTTTTGCAAAGCATTCCCTAGCGGTAGGTTCAACTGGAAATCTAGGTTTGAGTATTGGAATAATGGGAGCAACATTAGGGTTTAAAACTACAGTCCATATGTCAAATGATGCTAAAGAGTGGAAAAAAACAATCCTTAGACAAAAAGGCGTACATATAAAGGAATATGATTCGGATTATAGTAAAGCAGTTGAACAAGGAAGAAAAATGTCTGAAAAAGATTCTCGGTCATATTTTATTGATGATGAAAAATCAACGGATTTATTTTTAGGATATGCAGTAGCGGCTTTAAGACTAAAAGAACAATTCGAACGGAAAAGTATTAAAGTCAATAAAGAAAATCCTCTTTTTGTATATTTACCTTGTGGAGTAGGAGGAGGACCAGGTGGTATCTGCTTTGGTTTAAAAAAGGTTTTTGGAGAAGCGGTTTATTGTTTTTTTGCTGAGCCGACTCATTCTCCAGCGATGTTAATTGGGATGATGACAGAAGAACATAATAATATATCAGTTCAAGATTTGGGAATTGATAATAAAACAGCAGCCGATGGACTTGCTGTAGGTACACCTTCTAAATTTGTGGGAAAAATTATGGAAAAATATTTAGCTGGTATATATACCGTACAAGATGATATTTTATTTAAATTACTAAGGAAATTATATAAAAATAAAGGGATTAAATTAGAGCCCTCAGCCTTAGCAGGTTTTCCTGGCCCAGCAGAATTAAAATTTAGTAGTTTTTACAGTCGTTTTGAAATACCAGAGAAAAATATATACCACCTAGTATGGTTAACTGGGGGGAGCATGGTTCCAGAAAAAATATTTCAAGATTATCTTTTAGAATAAATAAGAAGTTCAAAATAAATGATAAATCTTGCATATTTATGGGGGTAAGGTGTTAAAATGTATTATTTAATAAAAAATTATACGCGGATCAAAAAATATAAATATAAACCCATTACTGTAATAATTATTGCTTTAATGTTGCTATTATCCGTCCTAATAGTATATTATACAGGAGGAACTCAGCAAAGTTACTTACATCTTGTTTATATACCGATTTTGCTTTCATCATATTTTTATAAAAGTTGGGGCGGAATTATTACTGGCATTGTAGCTGGTTTATTGTTGGGACCTTACATGCCTATAGATACCAATGAAATGTTGATGCAGACTCATCTTAATTGGATATATAGAATGATTTTCTTCATCCTAATTGGTTTTTTAGCAGGAGTATTATTTAAATTGTTTGAACTTCAATTAGAAAAAATTAACAAAATAGCTTATTATAATGAGAGTATAGGATTACCTAATAAAACTAAACTCAGAAATGTTTTAAATGAAAAGATTGAAAAGGGTGAAGAATTTCAACTTATAATATTTAGTATGAAAAATTATTCGGATATATATAAATTAGTGGGTTCTAAATATTTTTCAGCTTTTATTAGAAAATTAATCAAACATATTTCTAAGTATAGGAAAATTAATAATCCACTTTTTTATATTAATGACAGTAAATATGCTATGTATATTGATAAACAAGATAAAGCGGTATTAATTAATAAGCTAAGAAAATTTACTAAGTATCTTAATACCCCAATTTAAGGATATATCAATTTTTACTGATATTATAATGGGAGTTGTTACCTATCCAAAAGATGGAAGTGATTGTGATGAACTAATTGAAAAATCATTTTTAGCATTAGATAAAGCAAAAAATGAAAAACTCAACTTTTGGATTTATGAAAGTGAAGCAGTCGATGTAAATTACAACAATATTGAGCTTCTAGGAGATATTGATAATTCAATGAAGGAAAATAATTTTGAATTGTATTATCAACCGAAAATAGATTTGAAAACAAATCAGGTTGATGCATACGAAGCATTGATAAGATGGAACCACCCTAAAGAAGGTTTTATCCCTCCGGCTCAATTTATTCCTAAAGTAGAACGGAGCAGTTTAATAGAACCTTTAACTGACTGGGTCATAAAACAAAGTATTGATGATATATTAGAATATAGTGAGATTGCAAATAGCAAAGATTTACATGTTGCAATAAATATATCCGCTCGTAATTTCCAGGATCCTAGTTTTATAGAGAGATTATTTGAATATTTAGATAAATGCAAGTTAGATCCAAATAAATTTGCAATAGAAATTACCGAAACCGATTTAATGATTGAGATGGATAAAAATATACAGAAACTCTCTCAGTTAAGAGAAAAGGGTGTTAAAATATATTTGGATGATTTTGGTAAAGGTTATTCTTCTTTGAAGTATTTGAAGGAACTGCCTATTGATTATATAAAAATCGATCAGTTTTTTATAAACGATATAGAGAACAAAACAACAAATAGGGATATTGTTTTATCTATTGTTAAACTTAGTCATGCCTTAAATATTAAAGTTGTGGCTGAAGGGGTTGAAACAAAAGCACAACTTGATTTTCTTAAAAATAACAATTGTGATTATGCTCAGGGTTATTACTTCACCCGTCCAAATAAGAAAGAAGAAATTTTCAAATGGACTGAAAACTTTGATAAAAAACAATTCTAACAGAATGAAAGGTTTTAGCTTTATGGTAAATAAATAATAATAATTTTAAAAATTTTTAGGAGATAGATTAACATGAAAAAATCAATTGTTTGTATTACTTTAATATTTTTAATAATTATTCCTGTAGGAGTTCAGGCTGAGAATATTGTAATGAATAGCATTGGCAAAATGGGAGGATATACCCTATATGATATTACATTTAACGATGGGGTATATACGGGTAGAAGTGAATTAGTATTTAATATTGATATCCTTATAGAAGAGATTAAATATGTAAATTATTCTAATAAAAGGTCCTTTGATTATTCTTTAGAATTAAAATCGGATTATTTATTTAAAAATTCTGGTCTTCTAGTTGATTCAGATTGGGAAAACGATTCTTTAAATATATATTCCGAAACTAAAACAGACTTGGATTTGTTCCATTTGGATTTCAAATTAAAATCAAAATCATTAACTGATAATTTAGATTTTAGAATTATAGCAGGTTATGAATGGCAAAACTATTATTTTGTTGGATACGGGACTGAACAAATAAATTACACCACTGATCCTACCACTATAGTTAATTTTAGTGATTATAGGATTCCATATTTAGCCTTTTCATTAGGTAGTAAAAATATGAAAGAAAAATCATACAGATTAACTATTGGATATTCTTCATTAGTTGTGGCCAATGATATAGATCATCATTTATTAAGAAATAAATGGTCAAAATCAAATACAGAGGGGGAAGCATATTTCACTGAAGTGAATATGGATTTTAAAATTAGGGAAAATCAATACTATGTAATTAATGCTGAATATATAAATATAGAAACTAGTGGTACCCAAACTCAATATCTTGAGGATGGCAGAATTATAGAAAATATTCCCACCAATGTAAATTCTATTCAAACGTTATTATCCTTTGGTTATAAACTGTGTTTTTAGGTGTAACTCAATTCACAAAAGCTATTTTAAGAAACGAGGATACTGTTTTGACGGTTTCAAGTCTATTAACAGGGCAATATATGGAATGGAAGATGTAAGCCTTAGTTTGCCGGTAATCGACAATATTGGAATAAGAAATGTTTTGGAAATCAAATTAAATAAGGAAAAAAAGTGCATTTATTAATTCCGCTAAATTGATGAAAGAAGGTATCTCAAAATTAGATATTTACATATAAAAAAAGTGAGTGCTTATTAACGGGCACTCACTTTTTTAAATTGCTTGTTATTTTCTTTTGATTCTTTTTTTAATATTTCTAATATATCATGAGATTTTGCAGGGAGTCCCACAACAGTTTGATTTTTGGATACATCATCTAATACTACTGCATTTGCCCCCACCTTTGCTCCATTATGGACTGTAATTGGTCCTAGAACTTTTGAACCTGCTCCAATCATAACATGGTTTTTAATAGTGGGGTGACGTTTCGAATTTTTTTCGTTACCGGTGGCTCCTAAAGTAACTCCGTGATATATAACTACATCTTTTCCAATTTCTGCTGTTTCTCCGATAACCACTCCGTGACCGTGGTCAATAAATATTTTATTACTTAATTGAGCACCAGGATGAATTTCTATGCCGGTTAAAAACCTTCCTAACTGAGATGTAAAGCGGGCTAGAAAGAACCAGTCTTTATTATATAATTTATGTGAAATTTTGTGTATAATTTGGGCATGAATTGAAGGATAAAGTAATAAAACTTCCCAAAAGGATTTAGCAGCCGGATCTTTTTGCAGTGTATATTTAACTAGAGTTTTTATATAGTTTACCATTTGTTATGCCTCCTTCGTGTAATCAATAACAGACATATATTTCCAACCACTATCAGGTGAAACAGTTACAATATTTTTATTATCATATTTTTTTGCAGCTTTTATGGCACCTATTGCATTAGCACCACTTGATATTCCAGTAAATAGCCCAGCTTGATTTAATAGTTGTCGGGTATATTCAAAAGCTTCTTCATTAGTCACTTTAATTACATCATCAATAATATTAGGATCCATTATTTCAGGTAAAAAGCCTGCGCCAATACCTTGAATTTTGTGAGAACCAGGTTCTTCGCCAGATAAAACAGCTGAATTTGCTGGTTCTATAGCTATTATTTTTATATTATTATTATATTCTTTTAGTTTTTTCCCAACACCAGTGATGGTGCCTCCTGTACCTACTCCGGCAACAAAAACATCAATATCTTTTAACTGGTCTATAATTTCAGGGCCAGTATTTTGATAGTGTGCAAGATAATTACCTTTATTTCTAAACTGATCTAACATCACATAGGCGTTTTCGTTTCTTAGTTTTTCTGCCAAATCTATAGAACCATTCATTCCTTTATCTCCATCAGTTAAAATGATTTCTGCCCCATACATTTTCATTAAGCTAATTCTTTCTTCTGACATAGTATCAGGCATTACAAGAATTGATTTATAACCTTTTAACTTGCTAATTAAAGCAATAGCAATTCCTGTATTACCACTTGTAGGTTCAACAATAGTATCACCTTGGTTTAAATGGTCATTTTTTTCTGCCAATTCAATCATTTTTTTAATAGGTCGGTCTTTTATTGATCCTCCGGGATTTGTACCTTCCATTTTCATAAATATATTTGAATTATATTCTTGACTTAAACCTTCTAACTGTACCATTTTAGTATTACCAATTAATTCAATAACATTTCTTTTCATTATACTTTTCCTCCTTATAACATATAAAAAACCGCCCTTATTGGTTTAAAGGCGGTTTAAATTCGCGGTTCCACTTTAATTTTAACTATTATCAGGTACTATTATACCTTATCACTATAACGGGTGAATTCCGGTGGGTAACCTACTTATTTCAGCCCACAGCTCCAAAGGGCACTTCCTGAGAAAAGAAATTTAGAAACCTTTCAGCTTTGGTTTCCTCTCTGTAAAACTTCTTTTTCTAGTACTTTCCTTTTTCACGGCTTTGAATTTATATGTTCTTTTAATGTATTGTTATTATAGTATAGTTGATAAACATTGTCAAGTATTAATATTATTATAAAAGCATACTCCATTAAGTAAAAATATATATTTTAAATTTAGTTTAGAAAAAATATATTATATACGAAATATTAGAAATATATATAAGAACATTGCTATTATATCATATTTTTTATATAATAAATAGTATTAATATTTATACAAAATGTGGGTGATAATAATGGTGAATAAAAAAGTATTAGCTTTAATAACGATTTCAGAAATTATGAGCGAAGCCTTTGGTAATCAGTTGGAAAGTATTTTCGGTAATCGGGTTGAAATAAGAAAATATCTATTAAGTGATGATAATATTAATTTGTCGGACTGTGATGTAGTGTTGAGTTCTAGTAAGATAATTTATGATAAAGTTCGAGAATTAACACCAAAAGGAATTGAAGTAATATCGGTAAGGAGAGCAATAAATTTAGAAAATATCTCAGAACTATTTCAAATTATTCCTGATACAAATGTTTTGGTGGTTAGTAATTATAAGTATACTGCTCAAGAAACAATTGATCTTCTTAAAAAACTAGGTATAGACCATCTTAAATACAGACCATATACTCCTGGAGATAAATTTAATAATGAAAAGATAGTGATAACTCCGGGCGGGAAATCTTTGGCACCTAAAGGGATGGAAAAGGTTATTGATATAGGGGTAAAGTTAATTGATGTTTCTACAATTATAGAAATACTTTTTACTCTCAAATTGTCTTTACAAAATAGTAATTACTTGATAGCTAATTATACTAAGAAATTAGTTGATTTAAATAAATATAGTACACAGATTAATATGGTACTTGAAGGTATATTAGCTACCTCTCATGATGCAATTATTGCAGTTGACGAAAACAATAAGGTAATGTTTATGAATAGGACAGCTGAAAAACTTATAAATGTATCTATGAAAAATAGTATAGGAGAGAAGCTTGATGGGATAATAAATAATGATTCTATTTTAGAGTTGTTGAATGAGGATAAGAAAATCTTTAATGAATTAATCAGTCATAAAAATAAAACATTTTTAATTAATAAAGAAGAAACTATCCAATACAGTGTATTTAAGGCAAAAGTGCTTAGTATTAAGGACATAACTCAAATACAGAGACAGGAATATGAGATAAGAAAAAAAATGCGTGATAAAGGTTTTGTTGCTAAATATAGATTTAATGATATTATTGGAATCAGTCAAAAACTTAAGAATACGGTAAAAATTGCCAAAAAGATAGCTGATAATGATTATACAGTTTTAATAAAAGGAGAAAGTGGAACCGGGAAAGAACTTTTTGCACAAGCTATTTACAACAAATCAGTCCGGAAAAAAAATCCCTTTGTAGCAGTTAATTTTGCTTCCTTATCTGATAGTTTAATTGAAAGTGAACTTTTTGGATATGAAGAAGGAGCATTTACTGGAGCCAAGCTCGGTGGTAAAACAGGTCTTTTTGAACAAGCCCATACCGGTGTAATATTTATAGATGAAATTGGTGATGCTTCATTAACACTTCAAGCCAGACTTCTACGAGTTTTACAGGAGAAAGAAATAATGCGGGTTGGTGGTAACAGTATAATACCGGTAGATGTTAGGGTAATTGCTGCTACTAATAAAGATTTACAACTTCTTGTTCAAGAGGGGAAGTTTAGAAAAGACTTATATTATAGGTTAAAAGTCTTGTATTTTAATGTACCTCCTTTAAGAGAGAGGCCTGAAGATATATATTTTTTAGTTAATTATTTTTTAAATAATAAAAATGATAATAAAACAATTTCTGATGAAGTTTACCGAATATTTAAAGATCATGATTGGCCTGGTAATGTAAGGGAGTTAGAAAATCTAATTAATTATATTACTAGTGTGGTTGAAGAAGAAAAAGTTGAACCTTCTCATCTTCCAGAAGAATTTAGATTAAAAAGCCATGTAAAAAATAAAAACAATCAATTAAAGAAACCAGATATAAAATTATATTTTAATGAAGGTCGAGATAAAGAAGAACTTATCAAAACTATGATGGTTTTAAAAGAGGCGCAAGAAGCTAGAATCAATATTGGTCGTAGAAGAATTGCAGAGAGGCTAAGAGAGCAAGGAATAAATATATCGCCTGAAATGGTAAGAAGTAGATTAAAATATTTAGAAAATAAGGGTTTAGTTAGAATAGGGAAAACGAGGCAGGGTAGCAAACTAACAGAAGAAGGAAAGAAATTATTAAAAAACATTTAGGTTTATTATTAGGGTGTATGGGTTATTATGAGATAACCCATACACCCTAATATTTTTATATCGGATATCTAAAAATATTTTAACAAACAAGTATAAATATTTAATTTATTCTGAATATAAAATGTAAATCCTGTCAAGACAGCGAAGACAGAAATATATTCATTTATTTATATAAAATACATGGACTTGGCATATTTAATGCATTAATATAGGAGCATAGGAAAAAATCATTAAAATGCCAGACTGGGGGGTTATTGTAATCAAAACTATTTTAAAGACAAAGTCAATAATTACTGGTATGGATAAAGAAATTATCAATAATGGTTCTATTTTAATTGAGGATAATCTTATTAAAAAAATATTTAGAAAAGAAAAAGAGTTAAAAAAATATACTTTGGATAATGAAGTACAAATTATTGATTATACTGATAACTATATATTATCTGGTTTAATAGATTGTCATACTCATTTATCAATAATTCCAGGTAAAGGTAATCAAATTGAACAATTGAAAAGATCTGCCCCTGAAAATATTTTGAGAAGTATTCCTAATTTATATAAAAATTTGGATTCGGGAGTGACTACTCTCAGAGTGATGGGAGAAGAAAATTATATAGATTTAAAGATAAAAGAAGCAATTAACAGAGGTGATTTAATAGCTCCACGAATTTTGGGAAGCGGAATTGGTATTGTTTCTGTAAATGGTCACGGGGCAGCTAACACGACTTGTGATGGTAAATCTGAAATTGTTAAACAGATAAGAGAAAATTTTTACAGAGGTGCGGACCAAATTAAATTATTTGTTACAGGAGGAATAAGTACTCCGGATTCTACCTTGAATTTAGCTTCTTATAGTAAAAAGGAAGTAAAAACAGCAGTAGAGGAAGCTAAAAGAGCAGGTAGTTATATAGCAGCTCATGTTCATGGGGGGAAGGGTATGGATATTTGCATTGAAAATAATGTAAGGACCTTAGAACATGCGGCATATATTAACTCCGAACAATTAAAAGAAGTTATTAATAAAAATTTATGGATAATTGGTACCTTTAGCATATTATTCCATAAATACGGAATAGAAAAATCAGATTTTACAAATAATAAAATCAAAGATAAAGTATTGGAGGCAAGAAAATTTATAAAAGAAAATTTTCAAAAAGTTTTGGAGAGTGGTGTTAATTTTGCTGTTGGAACCGATAGTATGCATGGTTTGATTAAAGAAGAAATAAAGTTTGTACATGAATTAGGATTAGACAAATATAGTGCTTTAAAAACAGCAACTTCTAACGCAGCAAGAGCCTGTAAGATAGAACATAAATTAGGAACAATTGAAGTTGGTAAAATAGCTGATTTATTGGTATTAAAAGATAATCCATTAGAAGATTTAAATAATTTAGACTCAATTAGAGCAGTATTTAAAGATGGAATTAAAATCAGGGGGTGAATATAAAAACTAAATATCAGATAATTAAGTATAAAGTAGTTGAGAATTGAGTAGTTTACAAGTAGAGATTTGTCTGTTATTAAAGTTAAAGTAAAATAAAAATATGGAGGAGATATTAGTGAGTAGAAAAATATCTGTAGTTTTAAGTATAATTATGGTGTTTACTTTTATAGTAACACTTACAAATGAAACCGGTTTCGGTGCAGAAAGTGATAGATTGGTAGAGGTTTCTTTGATTACAAGACCCAAAGCTTCTTCCCCGGATGAGTTCGAAACAATTACTATTTTGGCTGAAGAAATGCGTAAAGTCGGGATTGACGCTAAAGTAGATGTTATGCCCTGGGAGCAGATGGCAGATGTGGTCTGGTATGATCGAGAATCTTGGGATATTACAGGTTGGCAAATGACTGCCCGTCCTGAAAGATTGGATCCTGATGAATTTACCTATAATCTATTTCACTCAAGTACTGCTGAAACCGGTTATAATTTTATTGGATATATAAATAATGAATATGATGAGGTAGCAGAAAAGCAAAGGGTAACCGTAGATAAGGAAGAAAGAAGAAAATTAATATATAAGTCACAAGAAATAATTGCAGAAGATGTTGCTTATATATTTTCGGTGAATCCGATGGTTAACATAGTTTATAACAATCAAGTGTTTGCTGAGAGCTCTATAAAAGAGATGGCAGGACTGGGTATTAAAAACTTCTGGACCTATTTATATGCTGAACCAATTAGTGATCAAAAGGATTTAGTATTAAACAGTAATGATACAGTTCAAGCGGTCAACCCATTATATATAAGTGGATCAGTAGATTCCTGGATAACTGAATTAGTTTGGGATAGATTGATGAGAATGGGCCAAGATGGTTTACCAAAACCTTGGGCTGCAAAAAGTGTTGATTGGATAGATAAAACAACAATAAGAGTTGTATTAAGAGATGATTTAAGATTTCATGATGGGGAAAAGGTAACTGTAGAAGATGTTAAGTTTTCATTTGAAGTTCCCAAAACTGGGGAAGCACCTATGTATAAGCCTTTTGTGGATATAATTGATGTTATAAATATAGAGGATGATCAAACCTTAGTGTTCAAATTGAAAAAACCTTGGGCTGCCTTTGAAACTGCCAGTTTAGCTAAGATTAATATTATTCCTAAACATGTATGGGAGCCTGTCATTGAAGATTTAAAAGATAAACCCGAGAATGCTGAAAGTTATCAAGAGGAAGTACCAGTAGGTTCAGGACCTTTTAAATTTAGCAATTGGAAATTTTCTGAAGAAGTTGTATTAAGTGCCAATGAAGATTATTTTCAACCTCCTAAAGTTGACAAATGGATAGTGAGATTTGTTGAAAATATGGAAGCTACATTTGGAATGATTCAAAATGGAGAAATTAATTTCCTAGCAACTTATTTAGGTGATAACCAACTCTTACAACAAAGAGTAAAGGAAGATGAAAAATTAACAATGGTATCTTCAATAGATCTAGGATTTAGATTCTTAGCTCCTAACCATAGGATTAGACCATTTAGTGATAAAGCTTTCAGAAAAGCAGTAGCTGCCTTAAATGACAGAGAATTAATAGCTGCTTTAGTATGGAAAGGATTTGCAGTTCCGTCTGATGGAGTAATTTCCCCGGCATTAGAATATTGGGATAATCCTAATGTTAATTATCCAGAGGCTGGACTACAAAATGCTAGGAAAATATTAGAAGAAGCTGGTTATGAATGGGATGAAGAAGGAAGATTGTTGTATCCAGATGCTTAAAAATGTAAAACAGGGGATTTCGAATCCCCTGTTTATTTTACAATTTGGAGGGATTTAATTGAATCTTAGATGGAAATATTTAATTAAAAGAACAGGGCAAATGTTGCTGACATTGTGGATTATTGCTACAATATTATTTTTTATATTTAGATTAATGCCTGGTAATCCCTTGGTAGCATATATAGACCCGACTTTTACCGAAGAACAACAGGAAATATTAATGAAACAGTTTGGTCTAGATAAATCACTCTGGATGCAATATATAATTTATATAAAAAATCTATTTCAGGGAGAACTAGGTCAATCATTTTTCTTTAAAGATTCGGTTATTAATGTAATATCAAAGGTTTTACCTAATACAATATATCTGATGTTAACTGCTCTTATAATTGCTTATACTGCAGGTATAGTTGGCGGGATATTTTTGGCCTGGAAAAGAGGAGAAATGATAGAATCTGTTGGAATTGTATTTACCCTCTTTACAAGAGCTGCCCCCCAGTTTTGGGTAGGTATGATTCTTCTGGCTATTTTTTCTTTTCAATTTGATATTTTTCCCTCAGGTGGGGTCTCTCAAGCAGGTACTGTATATAGTTCTGAGTTAGATAAACTACTTTCTTTTCAGTTTTATCGACATTTGTTTTTGCCTGCTTTGACCCTATCTATATATCTTTTAGGACTTCCTCTTCTATTGATGCGATCAAATATGCTTGATGTAATGGATGAGTCCTATGTCGAGATGGCAAAAATAAGAGGGGTGAGTAAGATCCGAGTATTAGTTAAATATGCTGCTCGTAATGCTTTTTTACCAGTTATTACTGCAATGGCAGTTGGAATTGGTTATGCTATGGGGGGTAATGTTGTAATAGAAACAGTTTTTAGTTGGCCGGGTTTGGGAAGACTATTAGTTAAAGCTGTATCGACTAGTGATTATCCTCTAGCTCAGGGGGCCTTTATCTTAATTGCAGGAGTAATGGTTTTCATGAATTTTGTAGCAGATATTTTATATAGTTTATTGGATCCGAGAGTAAATATAGATAGTAAGAGGTGATTAATATGTTAAAGGTTATCAAAAATATTCTTCTACAAGTATATACTTTTTTAAAAAATGATAAGTTCGCTATGACAGGAGCTATAATATATGTATTCTTTTTCATTATAGCAGTATTGGCTCCTTACATCGCTCCCTATAATCCTCATGAAATGATAAGAGAAGGCTCAAATTATATGTTTAACCAACCACCAGATAGTAATTTCATACTTGGGACTACTAATATGGGCCGAGATATTTTTTCCCAATTAATATATGGAGTAAGACCGGTCCTAATGGTAGGTTTTAGTGCAGCATTTTTTGTTATGGTTGTTGGTACTTTAGTAGGACTGTTTTCAGGTTATTATGGTGGGAAAACCGATAGTATTTTAATGAGGTTTACAGATGTGGCTTTTGGTATTCCTTTTACTCCTTTTGTGATTGTACTAGTTGGTTTTCTGGGGCCAAGCATTTGGAATATTGTAATGGCAATGGCGATACTTTTATGGAGGGATACAGCTCGTGTTATCAGGTCACAAGTATTAACAGTGAGGGAAAGAAGTTTTGTTGAAGCAGCTCGTGTTTCAGGTGCTTCCGACCTTAGAATTATGTTTGTATATATTGCGCCTAACATATTACCACTTTCTTTTTTGTATGGATCATTGGCAATTGGTTGGGCTATTTTAACAGAAGCGGCTGTAAGTTTTTTGGGGTTTGGAGACCCCAATGTAATCAGCTGGGGTTATATGCTTAATGATGCCTATGTTTCACAAGCTCTTTCACGCGGTGCATATTACTGGTTTATTCCTCCTGGAATATTTATAATGTTAGCAGTAATGGCTGGTTTTTATATCGGAAGGGGATCAGAAGAAATATTACATCCTAAATTAAAGGAATATTAAAAAGTTAGGAGTGAGTAGATGAGTTTACTTAAAGTTGAAGATTTAAAAGTATATTACGAAACAACCCGAGGAACAAATAAAGCTGTTGATGGTATTTCCTTTAATTTAGAAGAATCTCAGAGTTTAGGGTTGGTAGGTGAGTCGGGTTGTGGTAAGTCAACAACAGTTAAAGGATTAGTTAGAGTTATGTCTAAAAATGCTTTTATACCAGATGGAAAAGTAATGTTTAAAGATAGAAATTTGTTAGATTTAAATGAAAAGGAAATGAACAAAATAAGGTGGAGTGATATTTCTTTAGTACCTCAGGCCGCTATGGATTCTTTAAACCCTGTTTATACTGTAAAAAATCAGTTTTTAGAAGTAATGAAATTAAAAGGTGAAATGAGTAAAAAGGCTTCTTTAAACAGAGCAAAAACTTTGTTTAAAAAAGTAGGACTAAATGAAGAACTGTTAGGATATTATCCACATCAGTTTTCCGGTGGGATGAAACAAAGAGCAGTAATAGCATTAGCACTTGCTTTAAATCCTAATTTGATAATTACCGATGAACCTGTAACTGCACTTGATGTAATAGTACAGCATCAAATATTAAAAGAATTAAAAGGACTACGGGAAGAGTTAAATATATCATTAATAATGATCACACATGATATTTCAGTAGTTGCTCAAACCTGTGATCAGATTGCAATAATGTATGCCGGGAAAATAGTAGAAAAGGGGCCAGCAAATGAGGTATTAAAAAAGCCATTACATCCTTATACTATGGGGCTAGAAAATTCTTTTCCAGATATTACAAAACCTAATAAAAAATTGATTTCAATAGAAGGTTCACCACCAGAGTTAATAAGTCCTCCTGCAGGGTGTAGATTTGCAGTCAGGTGTCCTTTTTCTGAAGATATTTGTTTTAAAAAAGAGCCTGAACTAATAAAAATTAATGAAAAACACTACTCAGCTTGTATTCATCAAAAAAACTTGGAAGAATTAAGAGCTAAATCCAGGGAGGTGGAAACATGGCAAAAAGTAGTGAGTTAATTAATGTCAATAATTTAAAAAAGCATTTCATTATAAGCAGGAATATGTTAGGAACTAATAGAAATGAACAGATTTTAAAAGCAGTTGATGGGCTGAATTTTAAATTGAGGAAAGGGGAATCATTAGGATTAGCAGGAGAATCTGGTTGTGGTAAAACCACTACGGGAAAACTTTTGCTAAAACTTTATGAATTAACGGAGGGAGAATATTATTTTAAAGGTGATAATATTACTACCTTGGATAGTAACAGTCAGGAAAAAATGTTTAGAAGAAAAGCTCAAATGATTTTTCAAAATCCTTATGATGCCTTGAATCCGCGATTTACGATTTATAGATCTCTTTTAGAACCGTTGATAATTCACAATATTGGGGAAAAAGAGAAAAGAAGAGAAATGATAATCAGTATATTAAAGAGGGTTAACTTAAAACCACCAGAGTCATATCTTGAAAAATACCCACATCAATTAAGTGGGGGACAACTTCAGAGAATAGTTATAGCCCGGTCATTAATAGTTGAACCCGAGTTTATTATTGCTGACGAACCGGTTTCAATGCTTGATGTATCTGTTAGAGCAGGGGTTTTAAACCTCTTAAAGGAAATTACAAAGGAGATGAAACTATCTACAATATATATATCGCATGATTTATCTTTAATTCAATATATGTGTGATAGAGTTGCTATTATGTATCTAGGTAAGATAATGGAAATAGGGCCGGCACTTGAGGTAATAAGTAATCCTTATCATCCTTATACAAAGGCATTAATTAGTGCAGTTCCAACTCCTAATCCTGATATTAAAAATCATAATATAGAAATTAAAGAAAGTGTACCAGATCCAATAAATTTGCCACCGGGTTGTAATTTTCAAAATAGGTGTCCACAAGCAAATTCTAAATGTAGTGAAATAGGTGCGAAAACAGTAAAGGTAAGCGATAATCATTTTGTGAATTGCCATTTATTTAAAGGGGAGTGATTAATTAATGAAAATAGCATATGTTGTTCCAGGAATTATGGATAAAGAAGAAATGCAACGAAGAGAGAAAATGCTAAAAAATTGGGCTTTTTCTGATGTAAAAGTAATTGTCACTGGTGTTAGTGAAGGGCCGGCTTCTGTAGAGTCTATGTATGAAGAATATTTAAGTATACCAGTGACAGCAAAAAAGATTTATCAATTAGAAAAAAAAGGTTATGATGCTGCTATACTTGGATGTGCCGGGGATCCTGGATTAGATGGTATGAGAGAAATTACGACAGAAATGCTTGTGGTGGGACCCGGACAGACTAGTATGCAGTTGGCAGTTATGTTGGGTAATAGATTTTCAGTATTAACTGTTACTGATAGCACAGTTGCTAGTTCGTATGAATTGGCACACAAAGCGGGAGTGGCTAGTAATTTAGCATCAGTTAAAGCTTTAAATATACCTGTATTGGAGTTGGCTCAAAATAGAGAAGAAACTGTAGAAAAAATAGTTTCTATTGGACGAAAAGCAATACAGGAAGATAGAGCAGATGTTTTAGTTCTAGGATGTATGACAATGGGATTTTTAGATATAGCGGAAGATGTTCAAAATATTCTAAAAGTGCCTGTTATTAATCCATCGAAAACTGGTTTGAAAGCTGCTGAAGCGTTAGTGGGATCAGGATTAATGCACTCTAAAAAGGCTTTTATGACTCCCCCAAAAATATCTGAGGGTAAAGTAGATAAATTAGATGAATTATATGTAAGGAAAGATTCTTAGATGGATTTAGATCAAGTATTAGAAAAGCGGAGAAGTATTAGAAGTTTTAAATCGAGTAATGTTTCCAAAGAAAAAATAAGAAAGATTATTGAAGCCGGTGTTAAAGCTCCTACAGCTGGTAATATACAACCATGGAGATTTTTGGTTACAAAAGACAAAACTAAGATTGAGAAAACTGTTGATACAACTTATGTAGGAGCAAATATAAATAGCAAAAAAAACCAGGATTGGATCAGAAAAGCTCCAGTTATAATATTAGCTTGTATTGATTATAGTGATATGGTTGCTAAGTATGGAGAACATGGTAAAAAGGTAGCTGTTCAAGATGTTTCTGCTGCAGTAGAAAACATGATTTTGAAAATTGTAGATCTAGGTTTAGTTAGTTGTTGGATTGCTGGATTTAAAGAGACTGAACTTAAAAAGGTTTTTCAAGTTCCTACTGAAATAGAGATTATGGCCTTTTTACCCATTGGATATGAAGATAAATATCGGCGTAGTAAACCTTCTAAAAAGAAAATAAATGAAGTAGTTTTTAATGAAGTATATGGAAAGAAGGTTGAAAAATAATGACAAAAGACTATAAGGGCTATAAATCATATCAGTATCTAGAAAAAGGTAAGGATTATAAATATTTTGAACTATCTAAAGAAAAAGAACGAGTAAAACCTTATGAAATTGAATTAAACCAAGAACAAAATGAAATTTTTAAAGAGATAGTAAGTAAGAATTTAATTATAAACTTACATGAACATCCTACAGTTATACCTAAAGATTTAACGAAATTACATGAATATGAAAAACAAGGAAGAGAAGTTACAGGATTTGAAGCCCTTTCTGAATCAATAATTGATGTTATATTCGATAATATGATGGATGGAACTTGTATTATTCACTCTAAAGCAGGTTGGAAATTTGAAGATGTTATACATGATATTGGGATTAGAACATGTGATATAGACCATCAAAATTTTTTGATTAAAGGGGAAGGAGTAAAAGATTTTTACGAAGCAAAAAAACATAATAAAATTGCTTGGGTTAAAGTACTTGAAAGTTCCACTATGATAGAAAATGAAATTGAAAGAATTGAGATACTATATGGTCTAGGGGTTAGAATGATGGGAATTACATATAGTGAATCAAATAATTTAGGAAGCGGACTCAAAGAAAAGAGAGATGGCGGACTTACTTCTTTTGGTGAACAGGCCGTTAAGAGAATGAATAAAGTCGGTATGGCGATAGATGTATCCCACTGTGGAGATAGAACTGCCCTTGACGTTATCGAAAAGAGTGCTGATCCAATTTTTATCTCTCATATTGGAGCGCGTAACTTATGGAATATTAAAAGGTTAAAGCCTGATAAAGTTTTTAGGGCATGTGCAGATAAAAAGGGAGTGATTGGTATTGAAGCAGCTCCTCATACCACAGTTACAAAAAATAATCCCTACCATAATCTAGATGCATACATGGAGCATTTTGAATATATTAAAGATCTAGTGGGAATTGATCATCTTGCTTTTGGTCCAGATACATTATTTGGAGATCATGTTGGTCTACATGATTTATTTAGCTCAAATATGTCTATTGATGAACAGACTAGCAAGCATAAGAGAGTTGATTATGTAGAGGGTTTAGAAAATCCCGCTGAAGGGATGACCAACATTTTGAAATGGTTGATAAAAAACAATTATTCTAAGCAAGAGATATCGAAAGTAATGGGAGGAAATATACTAAGAGTGTTAAAAGAAGTTTGGATTTAATGTTTTAAATGAGAGGAGGTTTGATAATGACCAACTATATTATCAAAAGAATTATAAGAGGGATTATTACATTATTAATTGCAGTTTCTGTGACTTTTTTAATACTTAGATTTATGCCTGGTGACCCTACAACAATTATGTTAGATCCCAGAATGAATGAAGCAGCCCGAGCAAGATTATTGAAAGAATTTGGCTTAGATAAATCACTAATAGTACAGTATTTTTTATATATCAGACAATTATTAAAAGGTGATTTGGGATATTCCTTTATCTATAGGACTCCTGTAACTCAGGTCATCTTAAGTAGGCTACCTTGGACTTTATTATTAATGGGGCTAACACAGGTAGTAACAATGTTGATTGGAATTCCACTTGGTGTAATTGCTGGATATAGAAAAGGAACATTACTTGATCATTTAATTAATGCATTTACAATATTTGGAATTTCTGTGTTTATACCCTGGTTAGGAATAACTCTCCTTTATTTTTTCGGATATAGGATACCGATTTTTCCGATAGGAGGAGCTTATACTCCCGGGGTTGAAGGTATAACATATTTAAAAGATGTATTTATGCATTTGGTTTTACCAGTGTTAACACTAACCTTGATCTATTTAGCTAACTATGTTTTATATATGAGAGCCAGTATGGTTGATGTTTTAAGTGAAGATTATATTCGAACTGCACGATCAAAAGGGGTTACGGAAAACACTGTTGTTTGGAAACATGCAGTACGGAATGCATTGATACCAACTGTAACTATGGCTGGATTGTTATTAGGCCGAATGGTTAGTGGAGCTGTTTTGACAGAAACTATATTTTCATTTCCCGGTGTGGGTAGAATGATTTATGAAGCAGTCGGACAACAAGATTTTCCAGTTTTACAGGGAGCATTTTTAATTTTAGCGATAAGTGTTATTGCAATGAATATATTGACAGATTTAATTTATGCTTATCTTGATCCCAGAGTACAGTTGAATTAAATAGTGGAGGTGTATAGATTATGGAGACAGATAAACATAAAAACGAAAATAAAAATAGAGAACATGAAACGCTTTTACAAGTATTTATTAGATCTTTTTTTAGAAATAAGTTAGGAGTGATTGGACTCATAGGGGTTATTATAATAATATTGGTCGCTCTATTGGCTCCATATATAGTTGAACCAGTATCAGGATATGGTGATTTTGAAAATATATTAAATCCCCCTTCACAAGCACATCCTTTTGGAACAGATGATATGGGTTTAGATATCTTTTCCCAGGTAATATGGGGGACCAGAACTTCACTGCAGGTTGGGTTCTTAACAGTTTTAATAGCTTTAGTAATTGGAGTTCCAATCGGTTTAATTTCAGGTTATTTTGATAACTTTCTTGCAACTATAGGGATGGGGTTAACGGATGTGTTTTTAACATTACCAGTTTTACCTCTCATGATTATTATGGCAGCAGTAATTGGTTCTGATATTAAAAATATTGCACTAGTAATAGGCTTATTTAGTTGGCCAAAGCTGGCCAGAATTACAAGAGCTTCAACTTTATCTGTGCGAAATATGGAATACATAACTGCTGCAGAAGGACTTGGTGCTTCTAATTTTAAAATTTTGTATAAACATGTATTACCCAATGTGAGTGCTCCGATATTAGTAAATATGACAATTATAATAGCTACAGCAATTCTTTCGGAAGCCGGTTTGAGTTTTTTGGGATTAGGGGATCCTTTAACTTGGAGTTGGGGTAAAATATTGGAGAATGCACACCAAAGTGGAGCTTTTTTATCAGCTTGGTGGTATTCATTGTTCCCTAGTCTAGCAATAATGTTTTTTGTGGTATCATTTAACTTTATAGGTATGGGGATTAGAGAAGCTCTTAATCCTAAACTAAGACAAAGGTAGGTTTTTATATGAGAAAAGAACAGCAAGAACTTCAAGCTAGAAAAAATAAAGTAATAGATTATTTAAAAGAAAATAATTATGATTCGTATATCATTACAAATCCTTATAATATATTTTACCTATTAAATTTCTATTTTGTAGCTACAGAAAGGCCGATTGTATGTATGATTGACAAAGAGGGTTCAGTAAGTTTGGTTGTCCCAGAATTAGAAGCAGAAGAGGCTAAAAAAGTAGAAATAGTAGATAATGTTATTACTTATTTTGAGTATCCAGGCCCTGGTGATCTCAATGAATATATAATTAAGAACTTCAAAAGAGTTAGAAATAATTTAAAAAGAATAGTTATGGATACTTCGGGTTACCAACTATATAAGGTATACCAAGATAATTTTGAAAAAGTGGAGGTCGATAATTATATCTTAAGACTCAGAGAAATAAAATCTGAAAATGAAATTGAGTATCTTAAGACAGCAGCCAAATATGCAGATTATATAGTAAGTTATGGAGCGAAAAATGTAAAGGAAGGAATAACTGAAATTGAACTTCTAAATAAAATGACTTCAGCTACCTTATCCAAGATGATAGAAGAAGTAGATGCGTTGATCTATGTACCTGGTGGCCCTGCTGGAGGTCTTATACCCAGTGGTACCAGGACTTCTCTCCCTCATGCTTTACCTTCTAACCGGAGTATAAAAAGAGGGGATAATTTAATTTTGAGTTGTGGAGCCAATTATCGAGGTTATCGTGTGGAATGTGAAAGGACCTTTTTTATTGATGAAGTACCTACTAGAAAAGTGAAGGCATTTAATGTTATGAAAGAAGCTCAAGAATTGGCTATTTCTTTGATGAAACCGGGAGTAAAGTGTTCTACAATTGATAAAAAGGTTTTAGGCTATATAGAAGAAAATGGTTTGGGAGAATTCATTAAGCATAGAACAGGACATGGTAAAGGGTTAGAAGAACATGAACCTCCTTGGGTAGAAAGTGGAGATAATACTGTATTGAAAAAAGGAATGATTTTATCTAGTGAGCCCGGTATATATATAGAAGGATATGCTGGTTTTCGTCATTCAGACACGGTTTTAATTACTGAAGATGAGCCTTTGGTTTTGACTAAATATCCAAAAAAACTTGAAGAAATGGTCATTAAATTGTAAAGGGGTGGATAGTATGGAGTATGATTTAATAATTAAAAATGGTTTTATTATTGATGGTTCAGGTAATCCGGGTTATAAAGCTGACCTAGCCATTAAAAACGATAAAGTTGCTAAAATTTCCTCAACTATTACAGAAGATACTAAAATGGTAATTGATGCTACAGAAAAATCTGTAGTGCCCGGTTTTATAGATCCTCATGTACATGAGGAGTTGGTAGTATTAGAAAGTGGTATGTTCGAAGATTTTTTAAAACAAGGAGTTACTACAATTATAAATGGAAATTGTGGACATTCTGTAACTCCTGGTAATTCAGAAAATGTTTTTGAGTATATGTATAAAAATGGATTAGTCTCTACTGAGGCAAAAAATAATTATGGTATTAATGAGTGGGACAGTTTAAATGAATATATAGAGTTGGTAAAAAATAAAGGCTTTAATATAAATATGGGAATACTTTTAGGACACGGAACTATAAGGTGGACTGTAATGGGGGGGTCAAAAGACAGAAAACCTACTGACCAGGAATTAAAAGAAATTTCAGAGATAATTCAAAAAGGTTTAGATGACGGGGCTCTTGGTATGTCAACTGGTTTATCTTATATACCTAGCCGATACGCCAAAACAGAAGAATTAATAAAAGCAGCTTCAGTATTGGCTAAAAATGATAGTATATATACATCACATATTAGATATTATAAAGGAGAATTAGAAGCTGTCAAAGAAGCAATTAAAATTGGTAGAGAGTCCGGAGTGAGGGTTCAAGTTTCACATTTAACACCTAATGCTGTAGATGCTTATGATGAGATATTAAAGGCTAGAAATGAGGGAATAGAAGTTGCTGTGGATACTATACCTAAAAGCAGTGGTCACTGCACTCGAAAAGATAGGATGCTCCAGTTTATAATGGCTCTATCCTCGGATTTATTTGAAGAGGGTATTCCGGGAGTAAAAAAAGCTCTTAGGGATCCGGAAGGAAGAGAAAAGATTTTAGAGGATGCAGTAATATTTGGTGAAGATAGATCAAATATATTTATAATTAATACTGATGATGAAAAATTAGAAGGGAAATCAATTCAAAAATTAGCTGATGAACAACATAAAGACCCAGACGATCTTCTATTAGATATGCTAGCAGATGATGATCTTGATTTCACTTTATGGTTAGGTGGAATTAATCGCGAAGATTTTCCTGGGACCGAGTATCCAGACAATGTAAGCGATAACCCGTTAGTAATGGTTGGCTCAGATCGTATTTTTGGTGAAACTGATGACCCAGCCGCTTGGTATGAGTTGTTTAGAAGGGGAGCGTTTCCAATCTTCTTTAAATTGATGAAAAACAAGGGGGTGAGAATTGAAGAGGTAGTGAGGAGATTAACTTCCTTACCCGCTCAGCAGTTTAGATTAACAGATAGAGGTTTGCTAAAAGAGGGAATGAAAGCTGATGTTGCAGTAATTGATTTTGATAACTACAGTTATCCTAATGAAGAAACAATTGATTATAGTAAACCAATTACCTTAGCTGAAGGAGTTGATGATGTAATAGTAAATGGAAAGCTAGTAATGAAAAAAGGAGTAGTGGAGAATGTTGGCGCTGGAAAATTTTTAAGTAAATATGGAAAAGAATTATAGAGAGTAGGGAGGAATAAAAATGAAAAGATATTTAACATTATTTTTAGTTCTAGTTTTAGTGGGTACATTATTTAGTGGAGTAATAGCTGCACAGGAGGATAAATTTGGGGGCAATCTAAATATAGGGATAACAACAGACCCTGATTCCTTAAATCCTTTTATTTCTAATGATAGAATAGGTTCTTGGATATTAAATAATATATATCCAACCCTAATGGTTATGAATGAAAATGCTGTTAAAGTACCGTATATAGCTGATAAAATTAACACTTCTGATGATGGAACTCAGGTTGTTGTAAAATTAAAAGAGGGTTTAGAATGGCAGGATGGGACACCGCTTACCTCGGCTGATGTTAAATTTACAGGTGAGATATTATATGAAGAAAAACTTCAATGGCAGGCAGATGTTTTTGATGAAGTAGAAAGTGTTGAGACTCCTGACGAGTTAACTGTTGTATATAACTTAAAGAGACCTTATCCAGGATTTATTGGAACTTTTGGTTTTTGGCAAAGAATTGTTCCTAAACATATTTTTTCTGAAATAGAAAATATTAGAGAGTTCACTAATAAGAATCCGGTTGGGTTAGGACCATTCCAACTTGTAGAATTCAAAAGAGGACAGTATTATACACTAGAAAGTGTTGATGAATGGTTTGATTCTCCAGAAGGTAGACCATATTTAAATAAAGTGACTTTTAGAGTATATCCCGATGTTAATACTATGGTACTTGCCTTACAGAGGGGAGAAATTGATTTAACTGCTAAAGATATTCCGAGATCTCAAGCTAAACAACTTGAACAGGATCCGAATTTTGAAGTAGTACAAACACCAAGTTTGGGTTTTGTATATATGGGCTTTAATTACAACAATAAGTTCTTAGATGATATTAAGTTAAGACAAGCAATAGCAACAGGTGTTGACAGAGAAAAAATTATTGGTATGGCACTACAAGGAGATGGACGTTTAATTGATACTGGTATTTCGCCAGTTTATGAAGAGTATGTTAATCCCGAAGCTAAATTGCCAGAATATAGTCCACAAGGAGCGAAGGCAATTCTATCTCAGGCTGGTTATGAAGATACAGATGGTAATGGAATAGTCAATGATCCTGAAAGTGGGGAAGATGTAGTCTTAGAAATGATCTATGATGGCAATGACATTTACCTAAAGAAAACAGCCCAAATTTTGGCAGAAAATTATAAGGATATTGGATTAAGATTAAATTTAAAACCATTAGAGAAATCTACTTATAGTGACTTATTATTTAATCAAAAGAAATTTGATGTTAATTTAGGTGGTTGGGGTATAATAGATGAAGCGAGTGACTCGATGTATACTTTATACCATTCAACTGCATATTTAAACTTCATGAGTCTTGAGTCTGATAGATTAGATAGATATATGGAAAATGCTAGGTTTGCATCTAATAAAGAGGTAATGATGGATAATTTATATGCATTCCAACAAGAATTTGTAAGAGAAATGCCAGTAGTTACACTTTATGTGCAGGATTATAATTTTGCATATAGTAATGATTTTGGTGGATTTACGGTATATCCAAGTGATTTAAAGGGATTAGTAGACCCGCAAAGTTTATCGGGAGTTTATAAAAAATAATCAATTGATTTTGATACTACAACCCCCCACTGTAGACCTCCTCCTCGGTGGGGGATATTATCTAAGGAGATGATTAAATGGGGAAAAATAAAAAATATAATGGCTACAAATCATTTGAATATTTAAAACCAGGCTATGATTATAAATCTTTTGAACTAGCCGATCAACTTGATAGGGTTAAGGAATACTTAGTTCCGTTAAATCAAAAACAAGAAGAGTTTGTAGAAGAAATAATGGAAGATTCTCTAGTAATTTCGATGCATGAACATCCAGTTCAATTTCCATCTGATATGAAGGAGGTTTTCAATTACACAAGAGAAGGAAGACAATTTACAGCATATGAGGCATTATCACATTCACCATTAGATGCAGTCTTTGATAATTTAATGGATGGTACATGTGCTATAACTTCCAAACATGGTTGGAAATGGAATGATGTATTATATGATTTAGGTATGCGATTGAGCGATATAGCTCACCAGGATTATATTGTAAAATGTGAAAATGTTGATGATATAACGAAGGCTTATGAACGCGGTCAGTTAGCTTTAATCCCTACTATGGAAGGGGCTGCCATGATCGAAAATGAGTTAGATCGTATTGAAATATTATATGGGTTTGGGGTTCGTTTGATGGGGATAACTTATAGTGAAGCTAACGGATTGGGCTCTGGACTTAAAGAAAAAAGAGATGGTGGTTTAACTGCCTTCGGTAGAAAAGCTGTTGAGAGAATGAATAAGATTGGAATGGCAATAGATATCTCACATGTGGGGGATGTAACTTGTATGGATGTTATTGAGGAAAGCAATAAACCCGTCTTCATTTCTCATGCTGGAGCACGTTCTCTTTGGAATAGTAGACGTTTAAAAAATGACAAAGTAATAAAAGCTTGTGCAGCTAAAGGTGGTGTAATAGGCATAGAGGCAGCTCCTCATACAACTCTTACTGCGAATAATACTAATCACTCTATTGAATCTTTTATGGAGCATTTCGAATATATAAAAGAATTAGTAGGCATTGATTTTGTTAGCTTTGGGCCTGATACACTTTATGGTGATCATGTTGGTCTACATCATGCTTATGCAGAACATTTATCTATAAAGGGATCTCACGCGGGTGGGAATGAATTTGAAGAGGTAGATTATGTTAGAGGTCTGGAAAACCCAACTGAAGCTTCGATAAATATTATTCGGTGGTTGGTTAAACATGAATATTCAAAAGAAGATATACAGAAAGTTATTGGAGGAAATACAATTAGAGCATTAAAAGAAATCTGGTATTAGAAAAAATATATAATCATAGACCCCAGTTATTATAATGGGGTCTATTTACATAGGATTAAATAAAACTATAAATTCGTATTTAAAAATGCTAAGAGATAAATAAATGGTTAAGCAAAATGAAAATATAAAAGTATGAGTGATAATATTAATGTATTAATTTAAAGTGAGTATAAGCAAGCTTGTGAAGAGCCAGACGTTAAAAAACAGTATCCGAAGGGGATTCATACATATATAGCAAATCTTCTAAAGGGAGATATAATAAGCACTTCTACAGCCCACTTAGCTAAAACAGATGTCTTAATATGGGGGGCATGAGGAAGTATGTGATGACATAGTAGAAAAAGTTTATAACAGAGTACTGGCTGGTATGGGACTAATCTTTTTACTTCACCAGGACATCCTATTGTAAAAGGTATATTAGGTGAGTATATAGAGCTAGAGGAAGAAGAAATGTATGGTGAATATTTTGATGTTCTCCAACCAGATCAGATAATTTTAACAAGCTGGTTTGAGGAGGGGAGGCATTTAGAAGTGGAATTACCTATAAAAGAGAACAGGGTAAAATATTCTATTTTAGCCCCGGACCCGAAAGTAATCCAAATTATCATAATAAAGTAGTTTAAAAGATAATAAAAAACGCTGTAAATTGGGCCCAAAATAATTATCTAAGTGCAATTAAGATTGGTAACTCTCCTAAATGTTAAACTGAATTAAAGGTGTTTATATAAATATAGTTAATTATAAAAATAGACTATATTTTCTTTCAGGTATATTAGTTGAATCAATAATATATTTTATACTCCCGTATATATAACAATAATAAGAAATTTAATAGAATCGGGGGCTTTAAAAATGAAAAGGTATTTGTTTTTTATCTGGATTGTTTCATCATTAGGTACCTTATTTTATTTATCAAATCTTTACAAGACCGAAGTGCCAGTTTTTACATTGGTATGGTTAGCTCTTGCATTCCTAGTAGTTTTACTTGCCAGTGATGCAAAGTATGTTGGTTTTGCTGGTGTAAAGTTTAGTGAATTTATGTTAGTGTTATTTCTTAATATATTGTTATTATCTTTAGTCTTTATAGTTTTAGAACCTCTATCCGGTAGTTTTAGAGAAGCTATTAATAATTTTAGAGGAGAAACCTTATTTTATCCTTCATATTATTTATTGAGTCAGTTTAGTGGTATAAAAGGGCTTCTTGCCTATTTTATATGTAATTTATTTATAATCATTTTTGCTGAAGAAATCTTTTTTAGAGGTTTTTTAATTCAGTATGCTGAATTAAAGTTAAACAAATTTTGGGGAGTACTTATTCAGGCCTTTTTATTTTTAATATTTATTTTAATATTAGATATCGATCTACCACCTGTACAGAATTATATCTTTCTTGTGGGGTATACCTTTTTAGGAAGAGGTATAATTGGAGGTTGGGCAGCTGCAAGAACTAATAGCATTTGGCCTTCTTTGATATCTGTTTCTGTAGTTCATACGGCAGTTGTTTTTATGTATTTCTATTATCCCCTATATTTTTAAATTAAATTATATAATTAATTATGTATACCAAAATTTAAGGTTGCTTTAACAGGCAACTTTTTTTGGTTGAAATAGAGGTTTTAAAAAACATCTACATAATTATATAAAAAAAAGTAAGGAGTTTCGGTGATAATATGTCTGATAATGTATATGCTCTTGGTTGGGATGTTGGAGGTTGGATGGGTAATAGTAATAGTTTTGTACTTATTGAAGCTCTAAACGGTGGAAAACAAATGAAGTGGCATTTTTCTAAAAAGAATTATCAACTAAAAAATGATAGTTTGTTTGAATTAGATCAGATTGTAAATGATCTAGCCCAAAAAACTTTATCTGAGATTAACACTTTAATTATCGGGATAGATGCTCCTCTTACCTTTCCAAGTCAATTTATTAATTTTTTAAACCAGGAAGAGATGTATATTAAAAAGCCTAGTAAAGAAATTTTTAATCCTTTAGCATATCGTGCTACAGATCGCTATATTTATAATAAGTATGGTAAAAAACCATTATCTGCAACCTTTGATCGATTAGGAAATAATACTACGGTTGCAATAAGTCATCTCAGATATTGGAAACAAAAACATCTTATAAATCTAGACTTTACTGAGCTAGAAAAAAATAGGATTAACGTTATAGAAACATATCCTGCTTTATGTAAGCCTAGCAAATTTGCGAAAGCCTTTAAAGAATTAAATAATTTTATTCCTGCAACTATTAAAGAAGGAACTGACCAATATGATGCAGCGCTTTGTGCTTTGATGGCAGTTCAGTTTGGAAGTGAAAATAAATTTAAAATACTACCTTCTTTGGTATTACCACCTGATAGTGATGAAGTGTATAGTAAAGAAGGTTGGATCTATCATTTTAAATTTGACAATATAAATAAACAAAAGGAGTGAGTTACAAATGACAAATGTAGCTTTGATTGCACATGATGAGAAAAAAGATGATATGGTTAATTTTGCAAATCGTCATTATGAACTTTTAAAAGAATGCAAACTAATAGCAACTGGTACAACAGGAAAGATAATTAATAAAGAGACTAAATTGAAAGTTGAACGAATGGCTTCTGGTCCGCTCGGTGGAGATCCAAAGCTGCGTAGCGGTATTGGCCGATTCTACAAAGGCAAAGATATCCATTCCCTTGTAGGCAAGGGTGTGCAGCATATCCAGAAGTCCGACGAACAGGTAGGCTACACCCAAAAATATCAGGGAATCGTTGTCCATGTAGCGGCGCACGTTCCAAACCAGCAGGAAAACGCTCCAAGCGACCGCAATGGAAAACAATTCGGCAATAACGTGAAACAACAAGTAATTGTATCTGCCGATTATATACAGACCCAGGAGAAGCCCAACACCCAAAAGCACATAAACAATCAGCCTGAACCTTTCCAACAGGTTTTCCCTGTCCACTTCTTTTGCTCCTACAACCTCACCGGGCATAAATCCATCCGTTCCTGACTTTACACACTTTTTAAACTCCGGAACCAACTCCGGTTGTTTATTCAATTTTCTCCCTGCGAGCCAGCACTTCCCTTACTTTATGATCCAAGTCCTTTACTGAAAACGGCTTCTGAAGAAAATCCACCCCCTTGTCCAGCACACCGTGACTACTGATTGAATTCTCCGGATATCCGGACATAAATATAACTGGTAATTCCGGAAAATATTCTACAACCCGGTCATACAAATCCCTGCCGTTTATATCCGGCATGATTACATCGGTGATCAAAAGGTCCAGCGGTCCTTCGTAGTCCTGAACAAGTTGAATACAATCCGCGCCGTTCCCGGCATTCAATACATTGTATCCCTGTTGCTGCAGAACATTCACCGTCAAGTCCCGCACTATCTCTTCGTCTTCCACTACCAGTACCATTTCCTTTCTGCTCTTACCCTGCTCGGGCTCCTGTAAAACATGTGAAGACTCTTCCCGGGGAGCAATATCCGAGGCAGGGAGATAGATCTTGAAACTGGTTCCCTGACCCGGCTCGCTGTATACCCAAATGCTACCGCCGTGCTGTTTGACAATACCGTAAACAGTGGCCAAGCCCAATCCACTGCCTTCTCCAGCCTCCTTGTTGGTATAAAAAGGCTCGAAAATATGTTCCCTGGTCTCCGTATCCATGCCTTCGCCGTTATCACTTATCATGAGTTGTGCATAACTCCCCGGAGTAACTTCCAAGTGAGTTCCAGTATAATACTCGTCCAGTTCCACCAGTTTGGTCTCGATACTGATTGTACCACCTTCGGGCATGACGTCCTGCGCATTGGTGGCAAGATTGAGAATCACCTGTTCCAGCTGGCCACGGTCAGCTTGCACATAGAGCTGTTCATCCGAGGGGATATACTGGATCTCGATATCCTCCCTGAGGATTTTTTGCAGTAGCATTTGAAAATCCATTATAATATTGTCCAGATCCAGGTCTTCGATCTTTAGTTGCTGCTTGCGGCTAAAGGCCACCAACTGTTTGACCAGGTTCATACTGCGCACACTCGCTCCGTATATCACTTCCAGCTTTTGTTTGTGTTCC
>CAJXKY010000011.1 GCA_913055675.1 uncultured Halanaerobiales bacterium | reverse complement strand
TTGAATAATACATCAACCAAATCATTATTTCAATAACAAATATAAAAAACCTTTAATTAGTTAAAAAAAATATTCAGGAGGCTAATGTTAAAACCCCTGAATATTTAGTGTTTAAAGCTTTATTCTTCTTTCATAAATGGATATTTATAATTTAACGGTGGATTCAAATTTTCTTTGATTGACCTTGGAGAGACCCACCTCATTAAATTCCACTGACTTCCTGCTTTATCATTTGTTCCTGACTTTCTAGCTCCTCCAAAGGGCTGTTGACCCACAACAGCACCGGTAGGTTTATCATTAATATAGAAGTTGCCTGCTGCATGTTTTAAAACTTTTTCTGCAGTTTTGACTGCCTTACGATCTTTTGCAAATATACTTCCCGTTAATCCATATGGAGAAGTTTGGTCACAAATTTGTAATGTTTTTTCAAATTCAGCAGAATCATATATATAAATTGTGAGAACTGGTCCAAAGATTTCTTCTTCCATTGATTTAAATTTAGGATCAGATGTTACAATTATTGTTGGCCTAATATAATATCCATCTGTTTTATCATATTCTCCTCCCACAATAACTTGGGCATCATTTGCTTTTTTTGCATAATCTATATAACCGGAGATCTTATCAAAAGCACTTTCATCGATAACAGCATTTACAAAATTAGTAAAATCATCAACTGGTCCCATTTTTATGCTTTCTACCTTTTCAACAAGGTCTTCTTTGAGTTCTGACCAAAGTTTTTTGGGTATATATGATCTGGAAGCGGCTGAACATTTTTGTCCTTGATATTGGAAAGCTCCTCTAATAAGAGCAGTCTCAAGTTCACCTTTATCAGCCGATTCATGGGCAAAAATGAAGTCTTTACCTCCAGTTTCACCAACGATTCTTGGATAGGTATCATATTTATTTATGTTTTGGCCCACTTCTTTATATAAGGTATCTAAAGTATTAACAGATCCGGTAAAGTGAATCCCAGCTAATTCAGGTCTATCTAAGACTATTGGCCCCACTTCAGAACCTTTACCTGGAATAAAGTTAATAACTCCATCAGGGAGACCGGCTCTCATTAATAACTTCATAAAGAAGTAATTTGAATATACCGCTGTAGAAGCAGGCTTCCAAAGTGCAGTATTACCCATTAGTGCTGGTGCAGTAGGTAGATTTGCACCAATCGAAGTAAAGTTAAAGGGAGGTACTGCAAAAATAAAGCCTTCTAATGGTCTATATTCCATTCTATTTAAAATGTCTTCAGTTGAACTAGGTTGATTTTGATAAATTTCAGTCATAAAGTATGCATTAAAACGTAAGAAATCAATCAATTCACATGCTGAATCAATTTCAGCCTGAAAAACATTTTTACTCTGCCCTAACATTGTAGCAGCATTTATTTCTGCTCTTCTAGGTCCTGCTAATAATGAAGCTGCTTTTAAAAAGATTGCAGCTCTCTTTTCCCAAGAAGTATTTTCCCATTCCTTTTTTGCTGCAAGGGAAGCAGAAATGGCTTCATTGATTTCCTTTTCACCTGCCATATGGTATTTACCTAAAACTAGGTCATGATTATGGGGAGCTCTAATTTCTTTAACATTACCCGTCTTTACTTCTTTACCATTTATAATCAAAGGTATTTCAACAGGATTGCTTTTTAATTCTTTTAATTTTTCTTTTAATTCTATCTTTTCTTCACTACCTGGTTCATAACTTAAAATTGGTTCATTGTCTGGTCTTTTTAAACTAAAAATATCATTTGCGCTCAAAATTAATCCCTCCTTGTTTTTTTAAACAACAGATGGTTCTAAGATCAATCTATCATTTTCAAATCTTTCAAGGTCTAATTCAATATCTATACTTAACTCTTCTCCTAAAATCATCTCTGACATTAAAATACCAGTCATAGGGGCTATCATGAATCCATGCCCGCTAAAACCTACCGCCATAAAAAAGCCTTCTAAATCAGTAGCTTCATCTAAAATTGGTTGTGCATCAGGAGTAATATTATATAATCCAGCCCATTGTCTTATTACCCTTATCTTTTTTAAAAACGGTAATAGATGGGTTGCCTTTTTTGACATTTCCTCTAAAAACTGCCAGCTGGATTTAATATTATGACTTTCCGGTTCATCTGGATCTCCATAACCCATTACAAAACTACCATCAGGGGTTTGTTGACAGTATATATTATATGAAAAGGACATTACCATTGGTTTCAAAATAGGATTCACCTGTTCTGTAACCAATATTTCATGGCGTTCTGATTTCGTTGGAATTTCTATTCCGGCCATCTGGCTTACTTCTTTAGAAAAGCCTCCCGCTGCATTAACAACTTTATTTGTTTGTATTTCACCCTGATCTGTAATTACTTTTTTAATCTTCCCCTTTTCGGTAATAATGTCTTCTGCTTTAGTATAAGTGTAAAACTCTACTCCTTTACGCTGAGCTGCTTCTACATAAGCTTGGGTTACTCGAAATGGATTAGCATGTCCATCAGTAGGGCAATAAGTTGCACCAGTTATACCCTCAGTATTAAGTTGTGGTACTATCTCTTTAGCCTCTTTTACTGTCAATAGTTCTGATGGTATCCCATAACGGTGTTGTAATTTAACATTTTCTTTAAACTGATCCAATTCCTTCTTAGAAAAAGCTAAAAGTAAATAACCGCCCTGTTTTAACTCTATATCTCTTTTAGTATCTAAAATTTCATTCATGTTTTCAAATATTTCCATACTTTTTCTAGAAAGCAAGCAGTTCATCTTTGTTCCCCATTGTTGTCTAATTCCAGCTCCACAACTTCCAGTTGAACCGCTTGCAATATAATTTTGTTCAAGTACTACGATATCTTTCATTCCTTTATCCGCTAGATTATAGGCTATTGAAGCTCCTATTACTCCTCCCCCGATAATTACTATCTCAGCTTTACTTTTCATCCTGATCACCTGCTAATTCACCCATTTTAATACCTAAAACAGGGGGTCTTTTTCTGGGCATTTTGATTTCTTCCATGGTTTTGTCTGTCATTTTACATATTTCTCTGGCAGCAATATCTAAGCAAATATTACCCTGACAGGGACCCATGCCTAAGCGTAAAGCCCTCTTTATTTCATCTAAAGTCGTATACCCCTCTTTAATTAAATCTCTTAATTCTTTTAATGTAATATCTTCACATCGACAAACTATAGTATTATCATCCATTAAGTTCACCAACTTCTATATTTCTTACTTCCATTAAATACTCTTTTGGTAATTTGATTGTAACTACAGCGGTTTTATCATTTTTAGCTGGGTCTTTAACCCGAACTACCTCTGCTTTTTTTACCTTTTTACCTGCCCGGTTTAGTCCCCACACTAAATCACCTTTTTCTGGTACTGGTAAAAATTCATAAGGTAAACTTAAGGTGTTTTTATTATAGTCAACTACAAATATTGCTAAGCCGGGACAGCTGGCTATACAGTTACCACAACCAGTACAAGTTTCATAATCAAGATTTGGGATGTCATTTATGTCTTTAAATTCGTCAATAGCATCAAAAGGACAACTATAAAAACAAGGGTCACAAGGTATTTTTCTAAAACATTCTATTAAAGCTACCGGTCCCTTTTTTAGTCTTTCTTTATCGGGTTTAATAGCTTTTAAATCATCGGAGGTGGGAATACCGGTTTTTTCCAACATAATTTCCCCTCCTCACTTTTTCAATACCATTTTTTATAACCTTCCCTACTGGACCACTTCGTAATTTATTCAGTTCTGTTTTTAATCTATTTAATTCTTCAAAAATATTTTCATTTGAATATCCAATTTCGGAAACCGCCTTTAATCCGGCGATCTCTCCTTCTAACATTGCGGCAGTTGCTTCTTCAATCCCTGCTACATCACCTGCAACAAAGATATGGTCCTTTGTTGTTTTTAGATTTTCATCACGAATTGGTACATCACCGCCCAGTTCAGGAGTATATACAACTTCACATTCAGCCTGAATTAATAAATCAGATAGAGGGTTTAAACCTACAGCTAGGCAGATGATATCAGCTTCTATAACCTTTTCAGTGCCTACTTTCATCTCCCAATTATCATTTAATTCTACTACTTCAGCTCCTTGAACTGAATTTTCACCAATCGCTTTTTTTATAGAATGGCTTGTATAAATTGGAACTCCTGCTCTTCTTATTTTTGAAGCGTGAACAAGATAACCACCTATCTTAGGAGCTGCTTCTATAACTGCTTCTACATCCACTCCTGCTTGTAGCAGCTGATAACTTACAATTAAGCCTATATTACCAGCTCCAACCATTATTACTTTTTCACCGGGCAGGATACCATAGAGATTCATTAGAGTCTGTACTGCTCCAGCTCCATAAACTCCAGGTAGGTCATTATTTTCAAATGCCAGCATATTTTCAGAAGCCCCGGTTGCTATTATTACTTTTTTTGCCTTAATCTTTTTAAATTTATTTTCATGAGAGATTGTAACTACCTCATCTTCATAATATCCTTCTGCTGTTGCTTCTGTCATCACTCTTATATTAGAGTGGTTTTCAATTTTTTCTGTTAATTCTTGAGCTATACTTATACCCCTTATTCCAGCTTGTTCTTTTTTTGAACCAAAAAATCGATGTGTTTGTTTTATTAATTGGCCGCCGAGTTCATGGTATCTCTCAATAATTATTACCTGTGCTCCAGACTCAGAAGCCTTAATTGCCGCTGTCATTCCTGCTGGCCCGCCACCTATTACTAAGATATCTGTATTAATCAACTATATCACCTTTTCCAACTTCTTCTTCGACAACCATACCTTCTTTTACCTTGGTTATACATGTTTTTACATTCGGAATACCATCTACAACCATATGACAGGAAGAACAATTTCCAATTGCACAGAATAAACCGCGTGGTCTTTCATATTTAGAACTAGCTTTCAAAACTCTTATTCCAGCTGCATAAAGAGCAGCAGCAATTGTTTCCCCCTCATACGCTTTTATCTCTTTTCCTTTATAAGTGAAGGTAATTTCTTTTTCTTCGTCTCTATCTAAATCAAGTATTGGATGGTTTTCTATTCTCATTTAACTCCCCCTCATTCAATTATTCGTTAATTAAGGGTTTCATAGCTCTTTCAAATTCTTCTACAACTTCAGCAGTCGGATCATCACCAAAATAGCTAACTACAAAAATAACTAAGGCTGATAAGAAAAAGCCTGGTATTATCTCATATAGACCTGTAAAAGCCAATAGGTTTTTCCAAATAATTACTACAACACCACCGGTTATTATTCCAGCTAGCACACCATTTCTCGTAGTTTTCTTCCAGAATAGACTAAATAATACAGCCGGTCCAAAAGAAGCACCTAATCCAGCCCATGCATATGAAACTATATCTAATATAGTACCTCCCGAAAGGGCAAAGTATAAAGCTATTACTGTGATTAAAATTACTGCTCCCCTACTAATCCAGAGCAACTCTTTTTGACTAGCCTCTGGTCTGAAAAAGGATTTATAAAAATCTTCAGCTAATGCACTTGATGAAACTAACAGTTGTGAATCAATAGTGCTCATGATAGCAGCAAGCACAGCTGCTAGAAAAACACCGGCTATCCAGGGATTAAATAGTTTTTGCAGCAAAACTAAAAATATTGTTTCTGTGTTTTCTAAAGCTTCCGGTGCAGCTATAATTCCTAATATACCTACAAACACCGCACCAATTAAACTTATTACGACCCAGGTGACTCCTACAAACTGAGAAATAGGAATCTGTTTGGCGGATTTTATTCCCATAAATCTAACCAAAATATGGGGCATGCCAAAATAACCCAAACCCCAACCTAATAATGAAATTAATGATATAAAGCCCATACTTTCTGAAGTTGTAATCCACTTCACATCAGCAGCAAAATCATAGGATACCGATTTACCAGCATGTAAAAGATCGGGATTAATACTAGCAATTTGGTTCCAAACCTGAGATAATCCACCTCTAAGATAAATTATTGCGATCGGTACTATTAATAGAGCAATAACCATTAAAGTCCCCTGAACAAAATCTGTCCAGCTTACTGCTAAAAAACCACCTAAAAATGTATACAAACCGATAACTAAAACAGCCAATACAACGGCCAACTGATAATTTATCCCTAAAATATTTTCAAATAATAGTCCCCCTGCTACTAAACCAGATGATACATAAATGGTAAAAAATATTAAAATAGCAAAAGCGGATACAATTCTTAAAGATCTACTTTTATCTTTAAACCTGTTCTCAAAAAAATCAGCAATAGTAATTGAATCCACAACTTCTGTATATCTTCTCAATCTTTGAGCAGTAAACTGCCAATTTAGAAATGTACCTACAGCAAGACCAATCCCAATCCACATTCCATTAAATCCACCTGCATAAATTGCTCCTGGAAATCCCATTAATAACCAACCACTCATATCACTCGCCTGAGCACTTAAGGCAGTAACAAATGGATTTAGGGTCCGCCCCCCTAAAAAATAATCAGAAATGTTTTCATTTTGTCGGTAATAATAATAACCTATTAACAACATCCCACCTATATAAATTGTAAAGGTGACTAAAATTGGATCCATCAACTGTCACCCCCTCTATTTAAAATCAAACGTAAGAGTGACAGTAACACAATTGCCAAACTAGGAGTTAAAAGCCAAAACCATGTAAATCCTGGTAAATTATAATCCATACTCAATACTCACTACTCCTTCCTTAAATTTCTATAATTATACCACAAATATTTAAATATTCAAGCGATTATCCCCTCCTAAATATTATTTTACAATTATGAATTTTTTTAAGCTTCCAACAATATTACTTCTTGAATATTTCCTTGATTCCTCCGCTATCATGAATAAAATTTATAATTTTAATTCTAAAATAAAAGGGTATTTTACATATTTCTCGAAATTTAATAACAATACGAAAAGCTAAAAAGAGGTGATATTATTGATAACCACAGTAACTTTGAACCCTTCAATTGATAGAGAATACTTTATAGATGAACATAAGGCAATGAAAGACCAGTATATATATGATGATGAGAATTTAAAGGTTTATCCTGGTGGTAAAGGATTAATAGCTTCAATTAATCTTAAAAACCTTGGTTACAGCGATGTACAGAACATAGGTTTTGTGGGTGGTAAACAAGGACTCTACTTTGAAAAAATGGTGCAAGACTATAAAGTAACCACAAATTATGTTTATACCTCCAATGAAATGAGAAATAATATTAAAATAATCGCAAGTACCCCCCCAAGTAATACTCTTTACAATGATTATACTTATTCAGTTAGTAAAAAAAGTGTCAAAGAGATTAAAAAGAGATTTAAAAGAAGTATTAGAGAAAGTGATCTTATTATGATAGCAGGTTCAATTCCAGATGGAGTTAATTTTGATATTTATTATGAATTAATTGAAATCTGCAACGAACTGGATAAAGATGTTTATCTAAAAGCTAGTGGAGAAGCTTTAAACCGAGCTTTAAAAGCAAAGCCGAAGTTTGTAGTACCTTATTTTAAACATACTAATAAAATTCTAGATGTTAAAGTCGAAAATAGAGAAGATTATATAAAGATGGGAAAAGAACTTCAAAATAAAGGTGCTCAATATGTAATAATGCCTTTTCATACTAACAGATTACTTTTTGATGTTGATAACTCTCTTTATTTATTATCACCCGAAGATTATTGTATCAGAAATCTATTAGGTGCAGGAGATGCCTATAACGCTGCCTTTTTTGATTATATCTTTCAAAACGGTTTTGACTTTCTGGAAGCTAATAGATATGCAGCTGCTGCTGCATTAGATATAGCGGAACATAAAATAGTATTTCTAAAAGGTAGACAAGAAATTGAGGAAAGTATTGACAATATAACAATTGAAGAATTGGAGGTCTAAGCATGGCTATTGTAAAAAATTATATGATGAGATCATTGAATTCAGTTGCCTTGGATGACACAATTGAAGATGCAATAATATATATGCATAAGACGGAAATGCCTATTTTGCCGGTGGTTGATGAAGAAAATCATTTCAAAGGCACTATCTATAGTAAAAATATTTTAAAAAATATTATTCCTGAACAGTATGGTTTTATCAATAGACAAAAAATACTTTATGATAGAAATCAAGCAGCAGAAACCTTATCAGAAATAAAATCTAGAAAAGTTAAAGAATATATGTTAACTAAGACTGAAACAATTTTAGAAAAAGATAATATGGATAAAATTGCCGAAATTATGCTCAATAATAAAGAATCTTACCTTTTTGTAACTAATGATAATGGTTATCTTAGAGGTTATATTTCCCGAGGCGATCTACTCTATTATCTGCTTTGTACTACAGAATAATATAATTATACTTATAAAATAATTTAAAAAAGAAGGTTTTATTATGGAACCAGAAATTATAAATCAACTATATCAAATTGAAGAATGGTTTTTAGAAAATCAGGTCAGCAATAAGGAACTATACCTTATTGCTTTCTTTATTACTACAGCACTTTTAATAGTTTTAATAGCAAAAAAATATAATATACCTATAGTAGTAGGTTACGTCTTTTTAGGCATATTATTAAGCATTGAAGTAATTAACGCCCTTCCCTTTTTAACAATGGCTCAAAAGGTATGGTATGCCTATGTAATAAACAGTTTCGAATATGTCACTCAACTTGCATTAGGTTTTATTGCTTTTACAATTGGTAGTGAATTATCTATAAGATTATTTAAAAAGCTAGGGAAAAGTATAACTTATATTGTATTAATTCAGGGATTAGGCGCATTTTTGTTGGTCTTTATTGGCGTTTTATTAATCGGGTACGAATTATACTTGGCATTAATTTTAGGTGCAATTGCTTCCGCAACTGCCCCTGCTGCTACAGTAATGGTGATTAGAGAATACAATGCTGAAGGTCCGGTTACCTCTATGATTATGGCTGTTGTTGGTTTAGATGATGCTCTAGCTCTAATCCTTTTCAGTCTAATTAAACCAATCGCTTATAATCAATACACCGGTCAAACCAATTTTAATCTAAATCATATGATTTTTGCGCCTATTATAGAAGTTCTAGGGTCTATTCTAGTTGGTATTACTATCGGATATTTATCTGTAAAACTAATGGAAGGATTTGAAGATAAAACTAAAAAAATCCTAACACTTATTGCTACTATAGTTGCCGGATTATCATTTGCTATCTTTTTTGAATTTTCACCATTGATTACTAATATGACAATTGGATTTGCATATCGTAACTTTTCAAGAAAAAATTTAAATATTGCAGATTACATAGACACTTTAACCATTCCCCTCTATGCAATGTTCTTTGTCCTTGCCGGTACAGAAATCAGATTTTCTGTTGTTAATCCCAGCTTCATTTTATTAGCAGCTATCTACTCAATTACTAGGGTGATTGGTAAAATTGGAGGCACCTCATTAGGAGCAATTCTATCAAATTCTTCTGAGAATATTAAAAAATATGTTGGTCTCGGTTTACTTCCTCAAAGTGGGGTTGCAATAGCTTTAGCCTATACAGTTCAAAATGAATTCACCCAGGAACCTAAAATTGGTCTATTGGTCTTTAATATTCTACTATTCACTGCTGCTTTAACTGAAATATTTGGATCATTTGCTACTAAATATGCTCTTACAAAAGCAGATGAAATTAATAAATCCCAAAAACGTTAATTTGAGATACACCTTTAGCTTCCAAAATTTAATCTCTTAGTTATAAATGTTAACAAGAAATAAGCCGTACCAATTAATAAAATAATAGTTGCGCCAGAAGGAATGTTAAAAAGATATGAAAGCCATAAACCTGAAATTGAAAAAATCATCCCAAAAATGATTGCTAAAAATATTATCTTTTTTAAATTATAGGTAAACAATTTAGCCATTGCTGGCGGTGCTGTTAAAAGAGCGATTATTAAGATTATACCTGTGACTCTAATCAGTACAATAACCGTTAATGCAATCAAGATAAACAAAAAATATTCATAAAAATTTGTATTCAATCCTCTTACATAAGAAAACTCTTCATCAAAAAGATATGCCTTCCACTGATTAAAAAGAGCAGTAATGGCAAAGACTACAAAAGCAACTAAGATAAGCATTATATTAATATCCATATCAGTAACCGTTAGAATATCTCCAAATAGATAAGAAGACATGTCAGGGGGATAACCTTGCATAAATGAAATAAATAATATACCTAGGGACATCCCCATAGCCCACATGATACCAATCAAAGTATCAGAATCTACTTCAGTTTTTTTTCTTATCATTACAATTGCTATTGAAGAAAATAAGGCAAAAAATAATGCCCCAAAAATGGGCTCAATATTGAGGTAATAACCCAAGCCAACTCCTCCAAAAGAAGTGTGAGCAATACCCCCACTCATCATTACAAGATTTTTCTCAATGATGATAGTACCAATAATACCACATACTACACTCGCCATTAACGCACTGTATACTGCATTTTGTAGAAAGTTATATTTCAATATTGCTTCAAGCATTACTATCAACACCTTCATGTTCATTTAAAACTCGATGAGGAACACCATGTGCAACAAGGTCAACAGGACATCCGTAAATTTGATCCACATCCTCTTTAGAAACATTATCATTTCCATGGTAATGAAGTTCCCTATTAAGACAAGCCACACTATCAAAATATGAAGAGATCGCTGTTAAATCATGAGTTACTACAATTATTGTAATCTGGTCATTAATTCCTTTCAAAATATTATATATTCTACTGCGTGATTCTGCGTCAAGACTAGCCGTAGGTTCATCTAAAAGCAAGATCTCTGGTTCAGAAGCTAAAGCTCTACCAATTAAAACCCTTTGAAGTTGTCCTCCGGATAGCCTACCTATTTGGCGATCCTTAATCTCATAAATATTTAAATCTTTCATAATTTCTTCCGCTTTTTTCACATCTTCTTTACTATAATTGTGATATAGTCCCTCACCATCTGATATTCTTCCCATCAATATAACATCTTTTACATTAATAGGAAACTGTTTATTAAAATCAGAGATTTGAGGTACATAACCAATCAAACCCCTTCCTTCTTGAATACCACGGCCGGCAATTTCAATTTTACCACTATCCGGTTCTATTAAACCTAGGATAACCTTCAGCAAGGTCGTTTTTCCTCCACCGTTAGGTCCCATTATAGCTAGAAATTGTTTACGATTTACATCTAAATTAATATCTTTTAAAACCTGCATTTCATCAAAATATACATTAAGATTTCTGATTTTTATTATAACATCTTCCATTTTTATTCATCCCCAGCTAATTTTTTAGCCATTTCGATTAAATTATTTAGATAATTTTCAGCTAACGGATCTAATTTCACTAATTCTGCTCCAATTTCTTCAGCAAGCGCTTGGGTCTGACGACTGTCAATTTCGGCTTGATAAAATATTCTTTCTATATTATTTTTCTTAGCAAAATCAATAATCTCTTGAAGATGTTTTGCAGTAGCTTCTTTACCACCTTCTTCAATAGACACCATATTTAAGTTGTACTCGTCTGCAAAATAACCAAAAGAAGGATGGTAGACTAAGAAATAATTGTTTTCCTTTTCATTTAATATACTTTTTACTTTCTGATCTGTCTCCCTTATTTTTTCAATATATTCGGCAGTGTTTTCTTTATATAACTGTTCTTTTTGAGGGTTCAAATTAATCAATTCATCTCTAATGACTTTTACTATGTGAATCACTCTCTTCGGTGATAACCAAATATGAGGATCTCTACTTCCATTGGGAAAAGTACGATCATCATATTTTTGCGATACTCTTTCCGCTAAATTTACAATCTTTATATCTTGATTAAACTCTTTCGCTTTCGGTAAAATATTCTGTATATCAGCCGGAACACCTATTGAAAAATATATATCTGCATCAGAAAACTTTGTAAGCTCAGAAGGTCTAGGAGCATAATTACCCGGACTATATCCTGGAGGTATCATAACAGTTACTTCACTATTTTCTCCGGCTACAACACTTACGAACTGTTTTTGAGGTACAATAGTTACTGCAGTAGTTACTTCCTTTGCTTTAATTGAATTAACAGTTGGTAAAGCAGTAATAATTAATAAACTTAAAATAAAGACTAATATATATCTATTTTTTATCATAAATAAATTCTCCCCTTAATAATAAACCTTATTTTTGGTTATGATATTCCATCTTTTTTTCATACATTCTTTCATCCGCTTTATTTACTAAATCATCAAGGCTTAGATTGTCTTCTCTGGTTTTTTGAGCAAATCCGCGGCTCAAACTAATTCTATAAGGCTTTTCAGTATTTTTATTCCAATCATCGATTGCTTTCTCAACTCTTTCCCAAATAACTTTCGCCTCTTCAAGATCACAATCGTTAAAGATGATCAGAAATTCATCTCCTCCAAACCTAGCTACTGCATCGGTGTCTCTTATATTGTCATTAAGAATTTGAGCAGCAGTTTTAAGTAAATTATCACCTTCATTATGACCATAGTTATCATTTACTTGCTTTAAATCATTAATATCAATAAAACAAACCGTAAGGTTTATATCTTCGCGTTTAAGCCTTTCAATCTGTTTTTGTAAATATGTGGTCCCCATTCTTCTGTTCATAATATTAGTCAATCTATCAGTAGCAGCTAATTTCTTTAATTTTTTTTCTTGCTCTTTTTTTTGGGTAATATCAGAAATAACAATAACTAATCCTATCAATCGATCATCACTTACTTCAATTGGTGATATTGTTAAATCAATAAAAACCTCGTTCTGATCGCTAATTACTTTAGCATCTTCTTTTTTAATTGTTTGAGGAGATTGACATACTTTATTAATTATTTTCTCTAAGATGTCATTTTCGTTTTTATTTAATACTTTTATATTATGCTCAGAAAGAAATGTACCTTCAATTTCTTTATTAATATTTAAAATATTTAGAGCGCTTTCATTAATAAAAGTAACCTTCTTATTTTCTCCTAGGGCAATAACTCCTTCACCTATACTACGCAGAGTGGCATAATATCGTTCTTTTTGTCTATCTAATTCTTTATTTGTTTTAGTTAATTCTCTTTGTACATTCATTAATTCATTATTAATTTCTGTGATTTCATTATATAATTCAGCACTTTTACCACTTAATACAGTATTATTTTCAGTTATAATTTGATCTTTTAAAAGACTTCTTATTTTATTTACATGTTGGTTATTCATTTTCATAAAATGATCATATTGATTTAAGATATCCTCTTTTAAGCGAGAAGCCAATATTAAAAAGATCTCTTCACTCTCTTTTACTCCTGAAAAATTATACAATTTAACTTTTTCTTCCACTGGAATGTTTATTTCATAACCAAATTCGCCTTTTCCTCTTTTAATATTGTTTGAAAAATCTAATATTTTACTCCTATCTTTATCTTGAACAATAGAAGCTAGTATTCTACCTTTTTCCAAAAAAGTCAACGGGGTGTCATTATATAAAACATTTTTTATTTTCAATTCCGGTGTAGTTAATACCACAAACCCCATAATTATACCCCCTCAATCAACTTATTAGCTTTTTGCACTGCCTCTTTTGCATTCATACTATAGGCATCTACATCAAGTTCCTTTTTTAATTCTGGATTCTGATTAAGTGCATAACCACCTACTAATATTTTTATATTAGTCAATTCAGGCTCATTTCTAATCATATCAACAAGTTGAACTAATTCTTTTAAATGAATAGGTAAAGTAACGGATATTCCAACTAAAACCGTTCTATTCTTTTTAAGGGTTTCTATTATACTTGTAGGTGGAGTATTTGCTCCCAGATGGATAGTATCAAAACCATCTATCTCTAATAAATCAGCAACCATCCTGATACCGATTTCATGTAGTTCTTTACCCACAGCTGTTGTAACTATATTACCTTTTTTACCACCTGACGATAGAAAACGAGAATATAATTGGGACATCACTAATTGGGTTACACTACTTATATAATGTTCTTGAGCTACTGTTATTTCATTTGCATGCCAGAGTCTACCAACTTCTTTCTGAACAGGTTCCAATATATCTAGATATATCTCCGGTATACTCATTTTAGAAATTGCCTCATTTACAATTAAATTACTTGCTTCAGTTTTCTCATTATCCAGTAATAGATTAAGATATTTATCGGCAAAATCTTTATGAGGGTTATCTTCAGTAAGATAAGAATCCTCTTTGTTTTTTTCATTTAACGCTTTTTTTATGGATGAATCTATTATATTATTCAAGTAAATTCTTTCTTTCGGCTCAAAATTATCCTTGATAACTTTTTGAATAGAATTATATGTGTTTATAAATACATCTTCGGAAAGTCCTATGTTTTCAAAAAGAGAACTAAGCCATATTGAAAAATCATTGAATAAATCATTATTATCAAAGTATACTGCTTCAGCAAGATAATTTAATATATACTCTAAATCTCTTACACTTTTTGACTCGTTAAAACTAAAATCTGGTCTAGATTCACCTTCATTTATACAACTTATTGTCTTATCGATTAATTCATCAAATTTTTCTTCAATTTTGTCGCTCAACCTTTTTGTATCCATAATTTACCCCTCTTTTTTTATTATACTTTCATTATATTTATTATATTAATACAAATCAAGGTTAACCGCCCTTTTAAAGAATATTTTTATCCTCTAACTCTTTATCTAAATATCCTAAAAATTCATTTGCCTTCTTTTTAGGAGCTTCAGTAAATAAACTAACAGAAATAAATGAAACCACTGTTATTATTAGAGTCCATACTCCAGGGGCTAACCCAAGCGGTGACAAATTACCAAATTGAAGGTATAAAGCGGTAAATGCTCCCAAGATTATACTTGTTAAAGAACCAGCGGCTGTTGCACCTCGCCAAAAAAAGGCACCAAATATAGTGGGAACAACAATCATTAAACCCACTGAAGAAGTAACCGATAAGGTGGCAATTAAATCTAATTGCTGTGAAGCAAATATTATTCCAATTACTGCTATAATAAATATAACAAACTTTCCAATTCGTAGTTGTTTTTTATCTGAATACTCATCACGAGACTGCATTAAATCTCTAACAATTAGTGAAGAAAGGGTTAACATTATAGAATCAACTGTAGAAATTGCAGCAGCTGTAATACCTATCATTGCAATTAGACCAAGCAAAAGTGGTACATGTTCAGATCCAAGTAATGTTGGAGTAGCTAAATCCGCCTGCTGTAAGCCAGGAAAGAGAAGCTTTGCACTAAAACCCCAAAGTACTGAAACTAAAGTATAGACTAAGCCAAATATTAAAAAACCTTTAATCATTGTTTTCATAGCTTTTAATGATTTAGGAATAAATAACCTTTGGCTAACCTGAGGATTTGAAATAGAAAAGAAAAACCAGGGTAGAGTTAAACCTAAAAAAGTTTGGAAGTTAAAAAACCCAGGACCAGGTACCGATAAGAAATTGGAATACTCAGTTTCTAATCTTCCAAAAAACGAAACAAAACCTCCTAATTGAGTATATATAACATAAAATAATATTATAACACTCACTACGATCATAATTAGTGATTGTAATGAGTCCGTCCAAGTCACTGAACGCATCCCAGCGATGACTGCCCATGAAATAGCTAAAATCGATGCTATAATAACTCCCACTATATATGGAATTTCTCCTCCGGACAAACCATTCATTAAATATCCAATTCCCATTAATTGTACGGAAAGGTAAGGAATTAAAAACACACAAGCTGTTCCGGCTGATATTATTGCTATCCATTTATTTTGAAATCGATCTCCCAACATCTCATATGGGGTTACATATCCATATTTTTTGCCTACTAACCAAAATCTTGGTCCAAAGAAAGCTACCAAAGACAAGCCTGCTAAATATATTAGTTCAAAACCTAAAGCACCTACTCCACCGGAATATGTAAAACCAGCCAATCCAATCATCATAAATGCACTATAAGTTGTAGCACTATAAGATAGGGCAGAAACAATTCCACCTGTTGACCGGTTATCTAAGAAATATTCAATTACTCCTTGTTTCATACCTTGTCTTGATTTGTAGGCAATATAAAAACCTATTAATACATAGATTGATAATGCTAAATATACATAAAAAGAATTCATTAATTAATCACTCCAATAAGTTGTAATTTTTATTGTAGACAATATTGCTGCAACTGCAAAAACAGTCCAATATAAGAAGGATGCTTCAACTTGATTTATCCCTCTCAATAAAACAAATGGTACAAAATAAGCAGAGATTATTAATATAACCAACCATATAACCCATATAATCCTTTTCTTTTTTAGTTCATCTTTTTTCATGATATTCCCCTTTCTCCAAACATTATATTTATACTCAAGTGTTTAGTCAAGTGTATATACACCCTTAAGTAAAAAAATTTAGATCTCTTCTTCTAATAAAAAACCTTTGTCTTTTAGTTCTTTTATGATAGTTTCTAAAACTTCTTCATTAAAAGCCTCAATTGTATGAAGATGCACTCCATCTGTCAAAGAAGCTAACAAAGACGTTTCTTTATTTTGTGTGTTTTTCAAAAATTTATTGACATCTTCAGTTGTTTGCAACATTAACATACCAGAAATTTCTCCATATATAGGATGTTCCACTTTCACATCTTTGATCTTAGCACCATATTTTACTATGGTCATCAACTCATCTTTTACGTCATCTTTATTGTGCTTACAGGCAATAGTTTTGCTATAAGTTTTGCCCCCCATATTATCTTTTAAAATGTAACCTTGTGAAGTAGCCAAAATTTCATAACCTTCAGCTCTTAAAAGTGCTATATCTTGCACTATCACCTGTCTGGTTACATCAAAAAAGCCTGCAAGTTTAGACCCGGTTATAGGGTTTACCCCACTTTCCAATACTCCCTTCAACTTTTCTCTTCGTTTTTTTGCTTCCATATAAAACCACCTTGTTATATTAATAGAGGAGGCAATTTGCCTCCTCTATTATTAGATTTATTTAAAATCTTTCATTATTGATTTAGCATCTTTTGGGTTAAAATCTTTTTCTACGAGGGGTTCATCATCCTCTAATAATAATCTATCCCTGAATATTTTCTCCTCATTCTGAAAAATTATACCAATAGGAATGTTATCTCCCCATTCTCTTGCCTTTTCGAACGCATTATCTATATTGCTAGGATCGTAGCTATCATCCAGTTTATAGACTCTTTCAGAATACCACTGATAGGTATTAATCTTATTAAAGGAAACACAGGGCTGTAAAATATCTACTAATGCATAACCTCTATGCTCCATAGCTGCTTTAACCATTTTCTTTAAATGATCCTGATCTCCAACAAAAGTTCTAGCTACAAAACTAGCTCCCATACCTACTGCAAATCGAGCTGGGTGAAATGGCTTTGCTGTTGTTCCTTCAATTTGAATCCCGGTTCTTATATATTCTTCTGAAGTAGGAGAAGCCTGCCCCTTAGTCAAGCCATAGATTTGATTATTGTGAACAAGATGTGTTACATCAGGATTTCTCCTTATATTGTGAAGGATATGGTTTCCACCTTCACCATAACTACAACCATCTCCTGATTCAACAATAACTTTAAGATTATGATTTCCTACCCGGGTTCCTATAGCAGGAGGAAAGGATCGACCGTGCAAACCATTAAAACCGTTCACGTTTATATAATGAGGCATCTTTGCTGCTTGGCCGATACCGGTAAACATAGCTACCTGATCAGAGTCCAAATTCATATCTCTTAAAGCCGCTAATAAAGCCTTTCTGAGAGGAAAGTTACCACAGCCTGGACACCAAGCAGTTTCATCAGTAATAGTGATTTCTTTTTTATTAGCCATTATCAATCACCTCATCTAAAAATCTTTGATAAATTTCTTTGCCTGTAAATGGCCTTCCATCGTACTTTAATATACTGTTTTCTACATCGATTAAAGTCTCAGACGCTATTAATGATTTGAACTGGGCTGTGGAATTAAGTTCGACAGTTACCAATTCAGCATCTTCAGCTAATTCTTTTAATTTATCCTTAGGCAAAGGCCATACATCATTAAAACTTAACAAACCAACTTTGATATCTTCTTCTTTTAAAAGTTGATACGCTTCTCTAGCAGGCCCATAAGAAGAACCCCAAGTCAATAGTAAATAATTTATATCTTCTTCTCCATAATAATTTGGTTTTTGTAGGTCCTCTTCAATTAATTTATCAATTTTGCAAGCTCTTTTATCCACCATTTTTATTCTTGTTTCGGCATCTTCAACAATATGACCTTTTTCATCATGCTCGTCACTATCAACTAAAACTGTTTCCCCTTTAAACTGTCCTGGATAAGCTCGTGGTGAAATACCATCTTCTGTAAATTTGTATCTCTTATAGTTCTCAGCATTTTCATCATCACTAGAAATTATATTTCTTTCAATTGTAAGAGAATCAAAATCAAATTCCTTAATGTTTTTACTGGAATCAGCGTTGAATTGGTCACTTAAAATTATAACAGGAATTTGATACTTATCAGCAAGATTTAATGCTCTAAAGCCAGTATAAAATAGGTCTTCTTGATCACGAGGAGCAATTACCATTAAGGGAAAATCATCTTGAGCAGAATTTATTGCAAAAAGTAAATCCCCCTGTCCCGTTCTTGTTGGCAAACCAGTTGCAGGTCCAGGTCTCTGAACATCAGCAACAACAACTGGAGTTTCAGTTATACCAGCCAAACCAATGGTTTCATTCATTAATGCTAATCCACCACCTGAAGTGCCGGACATAGATCTTATACCACTATAAGAACCACCAAGGGCCATATTAAGGGCCGCCAATTCATCTTCGGCCTGTTCAACAACCAAATCATAATCTTTTTGTTGTCCAGCAAGAAATTTCATTATTCCTGTGGAAGGAGACATTGGATAGGCTGAATAAAATCTTAAACCACCACTTAAAGCTCCAAAACCTAAGGCAGAATTACCATCTATAAAAATCTCATCATTTGCCTTAGTTATATTTGCTTCTAAATTATCATAAATGGGCTCAACAGAATTATACCCTCTTTCTAATAATTTGATATTATCATCTAATAACTCTTCTTCAAAATTATCCGCTAGAACTTTTTTAGCAATCTCTAAATTTAAATTCATTGCTTTCAAAATTGCACCCACAAAAACAGTATTAACCGCTTTTGGGTTAATATCATTAGCTATAACAGAAGCAGGTACTAAGATAGTACGACCATCAATTACTTCACTTTCACCTTCTATTAATACAATACCATCTTCTTTTAACTGCTCTCTATGAATTTCAACCGTTTCACTATTTAAAGCAATAAGTAAATCAATATCATTTTCTGGGCCATATAATTTTTGATCACTAATTCTTAACTGCATAAAATTATGGCCGCCTCTAATTCTTGACATAAAGTCTTTAGAAGAAAAAATATTAAATCCTTCTCTAAAGAGGATTTTACCTAATATATCATCAATAGTTTTTAATCCTTGGCCGGCTTCTCCACCAATAAGAATATTAAAATCCATCTATTAACTCCCTCCTCTTTACCAGTTTAACTTTTACATAAAAGTAGAGAAGCAACTGTTAAAAACAGTTGCTTTTTTAACATTATTTAATAGTCTTCTAAATGATACCATTCAGGGTCTTCCAACCAAGTATTTGGTCTATTTACCATTTCTATTAAACTTCTAATAATATTTTCGTGTTTTTTCTCTTCTTCAGATAGTCGTTGTAAAACTTCCTTGACTTTATCATTTTCAACTTCTTCTGCTTTTTCAGAATAGAAATTTTTGCTGTCTTCTTCCATATTTAAGGCTTTTTTGTAAATATCTACTTGTCCTTTAGGCATAGCATCATTAGTGGTCATATCTTCTTTAATCTCAGAAAATACTTCATTTACTTTAGGGATAATATCAAATTCTAAATTTTCTACATCCTTATCATCTCGTAACTGCTTGACTATTCTTTCATGTTTAGCTTCTTCAGAAGAAAGTTCTAAAAATACTCTTTTTATGCTTTCATCATCAGCATTTTCAGCACAATCCTCATAATACTCACGGTTTTCCCTTTCAAAATTAATAGCAAATTGATAAATATCCATTTTATCAGCCCCTTTTAAAGATTTTTGGATTCTAATTCCTTTAATTTTTCATACAACTTTATTTCTTTTTCCTCCAAGACGATATTACTGTGCTTTTGAGAACGTTGGTCGGTTTTTATTAAAGAAACATCAATATCTAAATCTATAGTCTTAAAGAGTTTTTCAACTTTGGATTTGTTAGATAAAAGGGTTTCATAACTTAATAATATACTATCCTCTACATTTTCATGGGCAGCAATTAAGGCATTATTATTAGTAAACCAATCTGGTTCAAAACTAGAAATCCCTCTTCGTAATAAACTGGCTTTTACATCAGCTGGATTTCTGAAAATGAAAACTGTTTTTAAATTTGTAGCTACATGTCGATAAAAGAACAAAGCAGGGATTCTTACCAATTTAAGTCCAGAAGTGCCCTCCTGAGCATTTAATTTTTCTATTACCTGGTTCATTTTTATAGTATTTTTTATTGTCATTGCTTTTTTTATTAATTTCTTGGAAAGGTCTTTACTTATTTCTAGTTCATAATAACCTGCCTCATTATATTCATCTCCCTCATAATCAGAAGGGAAATGGACATCAGCACTTTCTACAAGTTGACAGGTGATTGAAGTACCACTTCTGGGATGACCACAAACTATTACAGAATCGTTTAACACTTTAGCTTTAATATTATCTGACAAATCTATTTCCTCCTTTACCATCCTTGTTCACCTATTAAAGGTACAAACCTTACATGTCCTAAACTTTGTTTCGATAAATTATTATCTGAATTTTTTCTAATTTTATATAAATTTTGTAATGCTCTACTTCCAACTGGAATTACTAAATAACCTCTTTTTTTTAGTTGCCTTTTATAACTCTCTGGTACAGAAGGCGCACCGGCACTAACTATTATTCCATCAAATGTCTTATTACCTTCCGGCCAACCAAAAGTACCATCACCAACTCTTATATTGATATTTTCGTAACCCAACACATCTAAAATATTTCTTGCTTTATCAGCTAAACTTTGGACCCTTTCCACAGAATATACTTCTTTTGCTACCCTGGAAAGAATTGCCGCTTCATAGCCAGAACCAGTACCAATTTCAAGTACAATATCTTCACTTTTTAATTCCAAGGCTTCTACCATTTTAGCAACTATATAGGGTTGACTTATAGTTTGATCATTCCCAATGGGCAAAGGACCATCATGGTAAGAATACTCCTTAACATCTTCTGGGACGAATTTATCTCTTGGTACAACTAGAAAAGCATCTAATACTTTTTTATCTTCAATCCCTCTTCTAATAAGTTGCTTTTTAACCATTTGTTCCCTTTTTTTTGAGAAATTATTCTTTCCCACTTACACCACCCCATAAGGTTCTGGTTTGTTCTTTTTTATATTATAATTATATAATATATAATCAATAATTCTATTAACTGCTTTACCATCACCATAAGGATTAGTTGCTTTAGACATTATTTCATATTCTTTTTGATTATTAATCAATTTATTAGCCGCTTTAAAGATAACTTCTTGTTCTACCCCTACTTTTTTTACAGTACCAGCCTTAATTGCTTCTTGTCTCTCAGTAGTATCCCTTAAAACTAATACTGGTTTCCCTAAACCAGGAGCTTCTTCCTGTATACCACCTGAATCTGTCATAATGAAGTAAGAACGGCTCATTAAATTAGCAAACTCTTGATAACCAAGTGGTTCTATTAAATGAACCTTTTTGTTTTTTCCTAGATATTTTTGTGCGGTTTTTCTTACCGCAGGATTCAAATGAACTGGGAACACTACCTCAGTATCAGGATTTTGTTGGGTGAGTCTATTTATGGCTTTAAAAATACTAGAGAGCCCTTTTCCTATGTTCTCTCTTCTATGAGCAGTCAATAATATAATCTTTTTTTCTGAGAAATTTATATTTTTCAAAACTTGGTTTTTAAATCGATAATCATCTTGCACTATTTCTTTAATAGCATCAATTACCGTATTTCCTGTTACAAATATTTTCTCGCTATCAACATTTTCTTTTAATAGATTCTTTTTGTTATTAATAGTGGGGGCAAAATTAAGATCTGTTAATACACCTGTGAGATGTCTATTCATTTCTTCTGGATAAGGCGAATATTTATCATTAGTTCTGAGACCAGCTTCCACATGTCCAATATCAATTTGATTATAGAAAGAAGACAATGCTCCAATAAAAGTAGTGGTCGTATCACCGTGAACTAATATCAAATCGGGTTCTTCTTTTTTCAATACTTGATCTAGCTCTTTTAAAACTTTTACAGTTATATCAACAAGAGTCTGTTGGTCAGACATAATATCAAGATCATAATCAGCCTCTATTTGAAATAAATCCAAAACCTGATCTAACATCTCACGATGTTGAGCAGTTACTGCAACTATGCAATCAATCTGATTATGATGATTTAATTTTTTAACTAAAGGAGCCATCTTTATTGCTTCAGGTCTAGTACCAAAAATAGTCATTATTTTCATTTTATTCATTGAATCATCCTCAATATTTTGATATATTTATTATATATACATTTCCCTATTCAAAGTTTAAATCCTGCTAATTAGTTTTGTTTAATTTGGCGGAAGGTAAACTATGTTGCTTAGTTACTACTTTAATTATATTTTATAATATATAATGTATAATATAAAGTGTTTAATAAAAAATGTTAAACCAAAAAAGGAGGAATTACTGTGGCAGATAAAAAATGTAAAGCTTGTGGAGCTACCTATCATAAAGGTGAAGAATTCTATAAGTGTGATGAATGTGGCGATATCTATTGTCATGACTGTGTCAACAATTATAGTAAAAAAGAAAAAGAAATCTCCGAAAGTGCAAAAAAAGGGGATAAAGAGCGATATGTAAGAGCAGTCTGTCCTTCCTGTGAAACAGAAATGTATAGATTCCAGTAAAATTATTTATTAAGGCCTCCTGGTCTAGGAGGCCTTTTTTATCTTTAATCTAATTTTTCTTATATTCGTTTTTCTTTTAACCAATCTATTAAATCTTCAATTAAATTTTCATCTTTTTTATCATGCTCTACTTTTTTTATTGCTTCAACTATAGACTCAATTTTAAATTGAGATCCTTTTAAAGTAGTTGCTATATCTTCGATTAAATCTGCGTTCATAGCATCAGAATAAATCTTTGCATTATTGATTACACCTTTACTTAAGCTTAAACCTAATTCAATATCTCCCCAATCAAAACGGGTGTCATAAGTGATATCAAAATCAGGTGCCTGTCCATAACGCCATCCCCATGATGAATATTTATCCTTTAATTCACCAACCTGAGATATTTGGTTAGGTGAAATAATATCCTTCTCAGGCTTTACTTCATATAATTCTTTAAACTGTTTTTCTAATTCTTCTTTCATCTGTTCAATAGACACATTAGAATTAAGTTCTTTTAAATTAACAACTCTTGATTTAATTGATTCTATCCCTTTGGACTCTATTTTTTCTTTAGAAGGTTGTAAATATTGCAGCATATGTTTAAAATCAGTATCTATCAAGATTGTTCCATGATGATAGGATGCTTTTGTGCTGTAATAGAAAGCATTACCTGAAAATTTACGTCCTGAAGCCACTAAATCATTTCGACCCGAAAATTCAGCTTCGATATTGCTATTCCTAACAGCTTTTAAAATTACCTCTAGTTGAGTATGAATATCATACAAGTTTTTATCCATTATGAAAGTAAAGTTTAAATTCCCAAGGTCATGATATACTGCTCCTCCTCCAGAAAGTCTACGGGCTAATTTACCACCATTCTCTTCTAGAGTTTTACAGTCACATTCTTTCCAGGCATTTTGATTCCGCCCAATAACAACCGTTTTATCATTTTGCCATAGATATAAGATTACTTCGTTTTTTCTAGTATTATCTAATAAATATTCCTCTAGGGCTAAATTATACCAGGGATTAAATGAATCAGAATGTATGATTCTCCCGTGTTCAATTTTATTTTTTATTTTATTAATTAATTCGGACATAATGTAAAGACCTCCCTAATGCATCTAATGCCGCCTCATGATTTACTTCAGAGGTAGTTGGATGGGCATGAATTGTCTCGATTAAATCTTCAACTTTCATATCTTTATTAATAGCTAAAGTCAATTCATGGATTAGATCTGTTGCGTGAACTCCAATTATTGAACAGCCTAATATCTTATGATTGTCTTCTCTTATTATTATTTTGATAAATCCCTTTCTTTTATTCATTGTTTTCACTTTACCATTAGCTCTAAAAGGAAATTTACCAACCTTATAATCAATCCCTCTTTTTTTAGCTTCTTTTTCGGTTATTCCAACTGTAGCTATTTCAGGTTTAGTAAAAATAGCATTTGGTACTACATCATAGTTCATTTCTTTTTCTTCTTCTAGGATGTTTTCTACAGCTACAATACCCTGATGAGATGCTACATGCGCTAATAATATTTTCCCGGTAACATCCCCTACTGCATATATGTTATCTACACTTGTTTTTAAATGTTCATCTACTTTTATTGAGTTTTTTTCCTTTTCAATACCAAGTTTATCTAAATCAATTCCTCCAAAACTAGCTTCCCGTCCAGTAGCTACAAGAACTTTCTCTGCATTAAACTCATTTTGTTTTCCGCCTTTATCATAATTAATAGTATATTCTTCTTCATTTTTAGAAATTTCTTTAACTTCAGCCCCAGTAGTTATATCTATTTTTTCTCTCCGGGCAATAGAACTGATCTCGGAAACGATGTCTTCATCTAACCCAGGTAGAATATTGTCTAAATACTCTATAACCTTTACATTCACTCCGAAATTAGAAAAGATAAAAGCAAATTCCATACCAATAATACCACCACCAATAATAGCCAATGAATCCGGCAGCTCAGATAAATCTAAAATTTCTTTACTGGTTAAAATTCCATCTTGATCTACACCTTTTATGGGAGCTTTTTTAACCTTTGAGCCAGTAGCTATTATGATATAATCTGTATCTATTTCTTTGACCCCTTCGTCTTTTTTAACAGAAACAGTATTTTTATCTTTCAGACTAGCTGTCCCTTCAATTACATTAACATCATGTTTCTTTAATAAAAATTGAACCCCACTTACTAATTGCTTTACGATTTTTTCTTTGTTTTGAACTACACGCTTCATATTTAATTTTATATCACTAACTTCAATTCCAAACCTTCTGGCATTTTGCATTTCTGAATATTTTTCTGATGAATAAACAAGTGCTTTGGTTGGGATACAGCCCCAGTTTAAACAGGTTCCTCCAATACTATCTTTTTCAATAAGATTTACTTTTGCCCCTAACTGTGCAGCACGGATTGCAGCTACATAGCCTCCGGTCCCACCTCCAATAATTGTAATTACTTCATTAGCCATTTAGAATAATATCCCCCTTTTGAAAGATTATATACATTTATTAATTAATGTTTTTTCATTTTAAAAATCAGAATGTTCTTTATTCCATTGATAATCTTCTACTAATTCCATAAAGATATTAATAATTTCATTAATTGTACTATATATTTCATCATCTTTTAAAGTTCTATTCTCTTTTTTACTATCAATTACAAATTCTTTTTTAATAACCCCAGGTTTATCAGACAAGACATATATGCGATCTGACATCAAAGCTGCTTCCTCGGGATCATGTGTAATCATAAAAATATCAATTTCTCTTTCAATATGAAGCCTTAATAATAGGTTTCTTAGATTTACTTCAGTCTGGGTATCAACAGATTTTAGAGGCTCATCCATGATTAAAAAGTTGGGTTTAATAGAAATTGCTTTGAGAATCTCTATTCTCTGTTTCATTCCTCCACTTAATTCCGATGGATAGTTTTCAAGAGTCTGTTCCAAATTAGTCAATTTTAACAAACTGTTCCTAACACTTTTGGCTTTCTTAGATTCCAGATAATTTTTCTGTACAAATTTAAAGTTGTCCTCAATTTTCCTCCAGGGCAAAAGTCGGGGTTCTTGGAAAACATAACCCGCTCTGATGCTTTCATCATAAAAAACAGTTCCCTGGTCCTGATTAAGTAATCCAGCTGCTATTTTAAAAAGTGTAGTTTTACCACTCCCGGAAGGTCCAAGTAGTGTTACAATCTCTCCTTTATTAACATGCAGGGAAACGTCTTTTAAGACTTTTAAATCATCAAAACCTTTGTAAATGTTTTTTAATTCAAGTATTTTATTCATTTTGCTTCCACCCGGTAACTTCCTTTTGGATAGGTTTAATTATTAAATATTCCAGTATTAAAACAAACGCTATTAATACAATCGACCATGCAAATAATCTATCTGTATTTAGATTACTATTAGCCATACTTAAAGCAAAACCCACCCCACTATTTGAACCTAAAAACTCCGCAAAAATTGTCGATTTCCAGGCAAACGCAAGACCAATACTTAAAGCTGAAAAAATATAAGGAATTAAAGATGGAACATAGATATTGAAAAAAATTTCCTTTTGTTCAGTATTGTATACTTTAGCCATCTCAATTAGATCAATATCAACATCTTGAAGGCCTTCAAATATATTTACAAATATAATTGGAAGAGTTACAATAAAAATTAAAAATATTGGAGTAAGGTTGTCAGCCATTCCGAACCAAATTACTGCTAAAGCAAGCCAAATTACAGGTGGAGTGGTTTGAATTACTGTAATAATAGGTCTAGATATAGTGTGTAAAACTTTAAATTTATTTAATATAATTGCTAATACAAAACCAAAAATTAAAGAAGAACCATAGCCAATAAAAGTTCTTCTAATAGTAATAGTTAAATTAGTAAAAAGATTTCCACTTTTGTAAATATCTAAAAAAGCCCTGAATGTATCTGCAGGGGAAGGTAGTATTAGTGGATTCATCTGTTTTGAATAATAAATCCAGATTAAAAGCACCACTATAAATCCAGTGGTGCTAAATAATATTTCCTTTAATTTATTAATGATAAAACTCTTCATCTGGTAAATTACCACCTATCATTTCAGGATACATCTCCAGAATTTCATTAAAATAGGTATCTACTATTTTCTTAGACTCATCATCAGAATATATATTTAAATTTACTCTACTTAAAGCTTTTTCCATTACAGGAGCTGGAATGTCAAAATATTTTGCTGAATCTTTTACAGCTTCTTCTGGGTTATTATTGTAATATTTAACATTTTCTTTATATTTACCCTCAATAATATCAACCAATCCTGTATATTCATTAGCAAATTTCTCTGATACAAACAAACCTACAAAAGGAATCCTTTCATCTCCATCATGTAGTTGGCCCCATTCTTTTTGGATATCAAGAGATAAATTAGCATTTTTACTTTTGGCAAGACTTACAGAAACTAATGGTTCAGGTAGTATTATAGAATCAACTTGACCTGTCATAAAATATTTTGCACCATTCGGTAAAGGACGATAGACTAGATTCACTTCTTCTGGGTTAATCCCATTTTGTTCCAACAGATATCGAGCTAGAAAATCTAGTGGTCCTCCTTTAAGTGGTAAGCTTAAAGTTTTACCTTTTAAGTCTGACCAATCATTTGCTTTAAAATTGTTTGTTAAAAGGTAGTCGATGCCCCAGGTATTTACATTAACCATATTAACACCAATACCTTTATTATATATTTTAGCACCAACATTAACTCCTGTGACCATAAAATCTATCTCATTTTTTGCAATTAATGAGATCGCTCTTTGATGGTCAGGCGAAATTTTTATATTCAAATCCATAAAATTGTCAAATTCACCCTCAGCCTGCATTCTTAAAAGTGGTAATGCTGCCGGGATTGGCGGAGTCTGGATAACTACTTCTTTGGGCGCAGCGTTAACAATCCCACCTAAAAATAATGATGAAATTAACAATAGAGAGAATAAAAGTATAATTTTCTTATGATTTTTAAAAACCATTATATCACTCCTTGTATAATATAATTAAAATTCATGAAAATTATTTTTGGATCTCTTCATTAAATTCTTTTGCTTTTTGATTATACTCTTCAACATCTTTATTATACTTTTCTGTTTCATTTAAAACATCTACAATTTCAATTGCTTTTAGCAAACCAAAGACTGTTAGAGCAGTTCCTCTTGTACCCTCATCTTCTGTACCAAAAGCAGCAATTAATGCACTTAGTTCACCCGCCATAAACAATGTTCCTTTCGGCCACCATCGGTTCAACATTATATGGCCTCCAGAAGGTACTACAGCAGCGGTTAATCCAACATTTGTTTTGCTTTTAAAATTTAAAAGCTGTTTTCTTTCTTTATTGGGTTCTAAATAATTTAATCTCCAATATAAGTCAGTATCTCTTAGACTTTGATTTTGCTCAAGATAGTCTACAACTCTTTTATTATTATAATCTCTAGCAGTTGGGTTTGCACCTTTATCAAGTAGATATTGAATAACTTGTGGATTATTATAATTTTGAATAGCTGTCATTAAAATTGTTTTCCCAGTAAACTTATCTCTATCTTTAACTTTAGCTCCTCTTTCAACTAAAAGCGAAATTAACTCTAGGTTTCTACTTTTTTCTACTGCTAAATATAAAGGGGTTTTACCTCCTACATTTTCCTGTTGTAAAGATGCTCCTCTATCTAATAGGTTTTGTACAATATTATAATTATTATATTGTACAGCATAAGCTAAAGCATTATTCCCTTTATTATCTGTTATATTTAGATGAGCGCCCTGATCAATTAAATAATTTAAGACCTGCTGATCATTATTATATCTTGCAGCATACATCAAAGCTGCCATTCCATTTTCATCTTTAATGTTAACATTTATATCTTCCAAATTAAATAATTCAAGTATTCTTTGGTCTCTTACTTCTTTAGCTGCCATCATTAAAGGAGTAAATCCATTATAATCACTTACCTTAAGTTTAGCTCCATAAATGACAAATCTTCTGATTAAACTATAAGTCCCTTTATCTAAAACATAGTAGATAGGTGTACGGCCTTGATTATCCCTAATATTTACCTTAGCCCCTGACATTAGTAAAACATCAATAATGTTTACCTCAAACTCATCCTTGATTGCTATCATCAAAGGGGTTTGTCCTTTATGATTAGCTTGGTTAACATTAGCACCATAAGATAACAGGGTGCGGACTGTTTTTTCATCTCTATATTTTACTGCAAGAATTAATGGTGTGTTTCCTTCACTATCATTTAAATTTAATTGGGAATTCATTCTTAAAAGTATTTTTATGACATCTTGATTGTCATTATATCTAACCCCATACATTAATGCATTCCAGCCCTTATTATCTCTTGCATTAACATAAGCCCCATTATTATATAAGGTCACTAAGGCCTTATAATTGCTATTGTCTTTAGCTGCAGCCATCAAAGGGGTAATGCCCTGTTCGTTTCTCTGGTTGACTTCTGCGCCATTCTCAATAGCTTCAGCTATTTCTGAAGGACTACCTTCCCTGCATATTGTATAAAAATCTTCAGCGCTAGCTGAAAAAGTAGAACATAATATTATCGACATTATAATAGTTAGGACTAAAACTTTATATTTGTTTTTCAATATTTTACACCTCTATCTTTATCCTTTTAATAATCCTTGAATTATTAAATCTGAAGCTTCTTCTTCATCAAGTCCATGGGCCATTAAGGTTTGAAGTTGATCACTATCAACACTACCGATAGCTGCCTCATGTGTAACTTTTGCCTCTGGATGTTTAACCTCAACTACTGGTATTGCACGTGCAATCGCATTGTCTTTTATAATCTCTGTACAGTCGACATGTCCTTTTGCCTCTGGAGCACTCGCCGTCAATTCATTATATACTTCTGCTTTAGCATTATCTTTCATTGCAATTTTAGAATCTAATAACCCTCTAGCATTTTCTCCATTTAAATGAGCAGCTTCTCTGATTTTAACTTTGTCATCTGCATAACCACTTATTCTTGCCAACATTTCTACACGTGTGTTTGCATCCAAATCTGCCTCATAATCAAAATCTATCTTACCAACTCTACCTTTTCGAAGAGTAAATAAGGTTAATAATTCACTGCCTTTTTCTAGTTTTATATCCGATTTAGCAATTACTTCTACACCACCGGTATCACCATGATAATGATTTTCTTCATATTCATATTTAGAATTTTCACCTAGATGAATATCCGCTTCCATAACATGTTTGACCTTAGAAGCATTTGGAAAAACACAATCTGACATCACTTTAATTTCAGCATCTTTTTCTACAATGACATCCAACATTATTTTTTGTAAACCTTCTTTAGGTAAAACACCAAAACACATATGCATTGGATTTTTAATCTTATAACCTTCTTTAACTCTCAGTTTAACATCAACTACACTATCTTCTATCTTTTTTGCATCCATTTCAATTCCTTCAACTTCGTGTTTGCCTAATACTTTATCCTGCTCTAAGACCATATGAGCAGTATCACTATCAGCAAAAACATCTTCCCCACCTGCATCTTTATAGGCGTCTACCATCATCTCATAATCATTCATTGAAATACACCTCCTGATGTTCCTCAGGGTTCTCATCTTCACAAGGCATACATTCGTATTTAAAATATTCACTAACCTCTTTTGGATCACCTACATTAAAAACCTCGCCCCCACAAATTAAAGCTGCTTTATCAGCAACTTCTAGCATTTCATCAGAATGTGTTATCAATAAAACACCTATATTTTCATCTCTAAAATCTTTAATAACATCTCCTATATTATTTAATGCAACTACATCGACTCCTGAATCAGGTTCATCTAAAATTACCAAATCTGGTTTCATCAATAATATAGAGGCTAGTTCTATTCTTTTTCTTTCTCCTCCACTTAAAGTATCATCTACATTCCTATTTAGATATTTTTGAGGAACAATAGCAACTTCGTTTAATGCCCATTTCAAATCTTCTTTATCTATATCTCGGCCTCTTGATTTGGCTCCTATTGATAAAAATTCTTCTACAGTAACCCCTTCAAATCTTGCTGGTTCCTGCCAGGCAAGTGTCATGCCCTTTTGTGCTCTTTCTGTTACAGAAAGAGAACTGATTTCATCACCTTTAAAAAATATCTCTCCAGATCTTTGTTTATATCCCTTTAAACCCATTAATGTATAGGCTAAGGACGATTTGCCACAGCCATTCGGTCCTATAATGGCAAAGACTTCTCCACGTTTAAGGGTTAAATTTATATCTTGCAAAATTCTTTCTTTATCTAGAGTAAGATTTAAGTTTTTAATATTTAATAACTCTTGCATCGTGACTTAACCTCCTTTGTTTACTAAATTCAATTATATTACAAAGAGAATAAAAGTGCAATAAATAAGAAAATAGCCGGATTAATTTACCCGGCTAATTAAATCAACTATTTAATATCGAAAATAAACATCAACATTCATTTTTAAACATTTCAATTAGATTATCCATCCTATACATTTCTCCTATATTTAATTCCTGATCTTTAATTTTTGTATTTATCATATCTATAAGGGGATTATCCTTCTTTTGATGCATAGAAGCTTTGTTTTTATACATCTGATAATCTGCTTCTTCAATAATTTTTTTGATTCCTTTTTTATCTTTTTCCGTTTTAGTAGCTAAACCCAATGATATACTGATCGGTCTTTCATCATTATAGGTGCTCTTAAGTTTAAAACTGATTCTTTGTCTAATTTCCTCAGCTTCGTCAGACGAAGTTTCAGGGAGCAAGATTATAAATTCATCCCCACCCCAACGACCTAAAATATCTTCTTTTCTCATACTATCCTTTAAGAACTCAGCCGTCTTTTTTAAATATTTATCCCCTTCTTCATGACCAAAGATATCATTGATCAATTTCAAGCCATTAAGATCACCTACAATTACGCTTATCGGTAGTTTTCTACTATCACCAAATCGTTCTATTTCTTCATTTAAAAAATGTCGATTATATAATCCAGTCAGTTTATCATGAAAACCAATATATCTAATCTTTTTGTCCAGTTTTATTCTCTGATAAGCAGAAAGTGTATGAGAAATTAATAGTTCTAATAATTCTAAGTCTTCTCTTGTAAATTCATCTATTTTTGTAGATACTGCTTGAAAAACTCCCAATTCACCAATTGAGATTGTTAAAGCTGAGTGATATTTTTCGTTGGTTGGATTTGCAAAATCTAATTTTTGAATATCTTTTGCGATATGAGATTGCATATTTTTTAATACATAAGTAGCAAGATTTTTTGATTCAATTGGTGCGGAGATAGATTCATTATTAGTTACATTACTAGAAGTAGCTTTAACTACCAAATTATCTCCTTCAACCATATCTAAAGTGCATAAATCAAAATCGAGGATGTTCTCAGCTGCTTTAATAGTAAGATTAAATACTTCTTGTTCTGAACTAACTTTTTTCATTTTTAAAGCAGTTTGATGCAGATCCCTAATTTTTCTTCGGCTTTGCCTAAGTTTAGCAGACATATTTTCACCATCATATTGCAACTCTTCTAGTGTAATATATTTGCCTATTAGTTCATCCTCTTTAAAAGCCGGAAATATTTTGACCTTTATTTTAGATTGGTCAGAACCTCTACTTGCAATTTGACCCATTCCTTTGTATTCACCATCAGAATTTTGATAAAACCCTTTATTTAATACCTTTATCAAAGAATTATCAAACTCAATAATATTATAAATTTCTTTATTTTTTATTTCTTTTTCATTAAAACCAAACTCTTTTAAAAATTGTTGGTTATATCTAACTATTCTGTTCTTTGAGTTAAGAAATAACATGGATTTAGGAAAATAATCAACTAAATTTTGAATATCGATATTTTGGTCAACCATTTTACCCTTCTTATCATTTTTCTTTCTCAAATGATAGTTAGTATAAACAAAAATAGCTCCTATTATCAAATAAGGTATTGTTTTTATCATCTTTTATAATCCTTTCTACTCATCTATTTATACTATTTCTAATAACCTTTCGGCAATTTCTGGATCAAACTGTTTTCCTTTATTTTTAAATATTTCTTCTTCAGCTTCTTCTTTACTTAAAGGTTCCCGATAGGCTCTTTTAGATCTCATAGCGTCCCAAGCATCAGCTACTGCAATTATTCTTGAAACTAAAGGTATCTCCTCATTTTTTATGCCAACAGGATATCCATTACCATCCCATCTCTCATGATGATAGCGTACATATCTTCCTATATCCTTAAGGAAATCACTATCATTTAATGCTTTATAGCAAAGGTCTGGATGTTTCTTTATTATTTCATATTCTTCTTCATTTAAAGAACCATTCTTATTAAGAATTTTGGACGGAATAATTAATTTCCCCATATCATGCAACATTCCCGCCCAATAAATATCATTTTTTGTTTCTTCTTTCAAATCCATATTTTCTGCAATCTTATGCCCTAATCTAGCTACATTTTTGGAATGATTATTAGTATAAACATCATACTGACTTAAAAAATTAAGTAGAGAATTTACAATTTCTTTATTAAACTGACTATTTAATCTTTTATATCTATCTAATTTATAAAATGTATTTACTAAATTTTTAAACGAAGAAATCAGTCTTACATCATCTCTTTTAAATTCTTTTTCACTACCTTTAGCAATATCAATACAAATCCCACCAAAAATATCATTATTTACTTTTAGAATAACAGGCATAGATTGTTTGACAGGTAAAGATGCTTCTTGAATTTTTTTGGCTAACTTCTTATCCATCTGTTGTTGATTTTTATTTAATAGATTATCTATAATTTTTACTTTCTCATTTTCTTGTTTATAAGAACTTCCTTCGATTTTAAGTTTATTTAACTTTTCTAAATCATGTCCAATAGTTTCTATATATTCTATTCTACCATAATCATTAAAAATAAATACACTTCCATAATCTGCCACTTTAATTATTTCTAAAATGGTATATAATAGATTCGATAAGAAATTATCTAAATTATTATCAGTAGAAATATTTAGAGAACTCATTAGATTAATTAGTTTTTCTATATTATTAATAAGTTGTTCATTTTCTATATTTTTATCTATTAAATCTAAATAAGTATTTTCAAGTTGTTCCCTGCTTATCTTGAGTTGTTTATAACTTTCAGTTAATTTTTCTTCTTGTAACTGAAGAAGATTTTCGGTTCTTTTTTTATCAGTTATGTCTTCTATAGAACAAGCACTTTTATCTGTGCCGGGAATTGTTTTGACTTTGATTTTTGCTTCTCTCTTCTTTTTATCACTATCAACAAATGTAAAATTATAATTTGAAATCACATCTTGTCCTTTTATTCTTCTATTATGCCTTCTTATGATTTTATCTTTATCTTTTTTTTCTATAAAATCAAAAAAGGATTTACCATTTTTTAATGAAGTTTTCGAGCTATTCGCTAAACTCTCAAATTTATCATTCAACTCAATAATTTTCCCGTTTTGATTCAAAATCACAATTGCTGAAGTGGAATTTTCGATTATAGATTGGTACTTAAAATTTAAAATTTCATCTTCCCAACTATATTTTAGATTATACGCAATAATTTCTAATATCTGTTTACTTTCTTTAGACCATTCTTTTTTTCTACTATTAACTAAACCTAATATTCCAATTAAGTCCTTGTTATTATTCCTAATCGGAACTAGTATTGTAGTCTCCTTTTCATAATGATTTAATAGCTTTTCAATTGGTGAACGACTTTTATTATTCACATCATCACGTTCTATAATGATAATTTCGCCTTTAGATAATTCAGAGTTCATATTTTGAAATTCTTTGCTTCCAAATTTCTTTATTTTTTCAATAACTTCTTTATTAATATTCCAGTTAAAAATTAGATCTGCCTTATTTGATTTATCATAATAGTTAAGTAAATATGCATGTTCTACATTTAAAAAAGAGCATAACTTTTTCAATACATTCTCATATTCTTTTTTCTCTAGGGATTGTACTAATTCATGTACAAATTTTAATTTTTCCGACATCAATACACCTCTTTTACAGTATTTATTACTTTAAAGTAGATTTAATATTATCTGCTATAAATTCTTTCAAATATTATATATGACTTTGAATACAAATTCAAAACATATTATAATTTTTTTATTAAAAACTGAAAAAAACTCCCTTCTTTACAAAAGGGAGTAATCAATCTAAATTATTATGATTTAACTAGGTTTTAATGTTCAAACTCAAATCCTGGAATCTTGAACTGTTTTTCCACATAAGAAAATATCCGAGTAAAAAATAAAACTATTACTAGATAAAACAATGCTACAATCAAATAGACTTTAAAAAACTCATAGTTTCTACTCGCAAAAAACTTAGCCTGAGTCATAAGTTCGTGAGTACCTATCATATAAGCCAAAGAGGTGTATTTTAATAGGTAAATAAACTCATTTGTCCAGGAAGGAACCACACGTCTTAGGGCTTGAGGTAAAATGATATTAAAAATCCCCTGCCATTTCCTCATACCTAAAGATTCTGCCACCCGGAGTTGATTAGATTCAATCGACATTATTGAACCTCTTAAATATTCTGCTGTGTAGGCAGAACAGTTAATTGTAAATCCAATAAATGCAACTGTAAAGCCAGATAGATTAATACCATAAGGTGGAAGCCCAAAATATAATATAAATAGTTGAGCTAAAAGAGGGGTTCCTCTAATAATTTCAATAAACACAGTAATAGGCCATTTTACATATTTAGGACCATATGTTTTACCTAGGGCAAGAAATATTGCTATTGTAGTACCGGCTATAATAGATATAACTGTTAACAAGAGGGTAAGTTGAACTCCTTCAAATAATAAAGGCCAAGCTTCAATAAAAAGATTAAATATATCCACTACTCTTCCCCCTCACCATATAATTCAGTTAATTTGAATAAAAATTCTCGGGTTCTTTCCACTTCTGGATCATTAAATAATTGTTTTGGCGGTCCTTGTTCAACTATATGGCCGTGTTCCATAAAAATAATCTCATCTGAAACTGTCCGAGCAAAGCCCATTTCATGGGTAACTACCAACATTGTCATACCTTCTTGAGCTAAATTCTTCATAACATTTAATACTTCACCTATAAGTTCGGGATCTAAGGCAGAAGTAGGTTCATCAAAAAGAATTAATTTAGGTTGCATAGCTAACGCTCTAGCAATACCAACCCTTTGTTTTTGTCCACCGGAAAGTTCTGCCGGATATTGATCAGCATTTTCCTCTAAACCAACTCTCCTTAATTCCTTCATAGCCAACTCATTGGCGTCTTTTTTGTTCATCTTTTTAACTTTTAACAACCCAACTCTTACATTACCTAAGGCTGTTAAATGGTTAAATAGGCCAAAGTCCTGAAAAACAAACCCTATTTCTTGTCTCATTTTATTTATATTGCCTGCTGTAATTTCTTGACCATCCAAGTAAATTCTACCTTCATCAGGTGGCACAAGCCTATTTATATTATTTAATAAAGTACTTTTACCAGTTCCACTAGGGCCAATTATTACCTTGTTTTCACCTTTATTTAAAGATAAAGAAACTCCTTTTAATACTTCATTGCCACCAAAACTTTTGTGTAAATCCTCAATTTTAAGAATTGTCTTTTTATCTTCACTCATCTTACCCTCTCCTCTATACCGATTCCTGGTATCTTTAATTTCTTTTCAAATCTACCAAGTGTCATGTTAATTGTTAAGGTCATTACCAAATAAACTGCCGCCACAGTTAAATAAATGGGTAAAGGCCGATAAGTAGTCGAAATTATATATCCACCCTGCCTGAGCAATTCTATAACTCCCAGAGCATAAGCTAAAGAAGTATCTTTTAAAACTATAGCTGATTCATTAGCTATAGGGGGGATAGCTATTCTTATCGACTGAGGAAGAATGACGCTCCTAAAACTTTCCAGTTTAGACATCCCTAATGATAAAGCTGCTTTCATTTGGGACCCGCTTATTGACTGTATAGCACCTTTATAAATTTGAGATTGATAGGCTGAACTTCTAATTCCAATCCCAATTACTGCAGCTATAAAAGAGGGAAATTTAATTCCGACTCTTGGTAGTCCATAATAGATTAAAAATAAGATAACAAGTAAAGGAATACTTCTTACTACTTTTTCATATACTCCGATTATTTTGCGTATAATTTTTGGCCCATAGGTCTGGCCAAACGCAAGTGGCACTCCCAATACAAGTCCTAATAACAAACTGAAAAAGGTTAATCTTATAGTAACAAGAGCTCCCTCCAACAAATTGGGGAGGGAACTCATGATAAGTTCAAAGGTTCCGATAAGGCATACATCCTCTCTATAATATTTTAGTCAAATATTATTCGAAATGTTTAGCTATAATTTCTTGCATCCTGCCTGATTCTCTGATTCTTCTTAGGCCTTCATTTAAGGTTTCTAACAATTCAGTATTACCTTCATCAACTGCTAAGCCATAATTTTCACCAGTAATAATATTACCAACTATCTGTACATCTCTGGTTTCAGAGTATCTTTCTGCTACAGGGCTATCTAAAACTACAGCATCTACATTACCATTTACAAGATCACTTACACAAAGTACAAAGGTATCATACCTTTTAATCTCACCGGTCAAGATACCTTCATCGGCTAGGTTCTCTGTGATCCATAGGTCACCAGTGGTACCTGTTTGAACACTTATATCATGGTCTCCGTATAATACACTTATGTTATTATCAGATCCTTCTTGTACAATTATACTTTGATTAGCTGAATAATATGAATTAGTAAAGTCTACAGCATTTTCTCTTTCTTCTGTTATTGTCATACCGGCTGCAACGATATCAATATTACCAGTTTTAAGAGCTGGAATTAAAGAATCAAAAGCTATATCTTCAAAAGTTACTTCAAAACCCATTTCTTCTCCAATAGCTTTCATCAAATCAATATCAAAACCAACAATTTCACCATCTTCCACATACTCAAAAGGTGGGAAACCAGCACTAGTACCTACGGTATAGGACTGTGCTAAACCAACTGCACTAAAAGCAAAAATTAATGAAAAGGTTAAAACGATTATTAAGAGTTTTCTCAATTTAATCTCTCCTCCTTATTTTTCTCTTCTTTGAATATTAAATTGACTCTTGTACATATATATTCAATACTGTATACTATAATTCCTGCTATTTTTTTAAATTTTCAGACATGCGTGAATATTTTCATTTATTTTCTACTAGGAAATCAAAGCCGGTTGGATTTATATAATCAAAAACTCTGGGGGTGAATTTTTCCTCTAACCATTCATCTTCATACTGCTTTTTGATAATTACTGGTATACGATCATGTATATTTATTAATTTTTGAGGAGCCTCTTTGGTTAAAATACAAAAAGATAATTTTTCTTCCCCATCAATCTTAAACGAATCATATATACCAGCTAATGATATTATATTTTCGTCATTTAATTCAATAAAATGTTTAATCTTAGTTTCATCTTTATCTTCCCACTCAAAAAAACCATTGGCAGGAATTATACATCTTCTCCTATGAAAAGATTCTTTAAATAAATTCTTTTTATGTACAGTCTCACTTCTAGCATTTATTACAAGGTTATTGGTATATGAAGGTTTAAAACCCCAATTCATCAGACCTATTTTCTTATTATTTTCTTTATTAAATAAAACAGGAGCTTGATTTGAAGGAAATATTTCCCCTTGATAATCTTTTAGTTCCTCTGGTATAGAGGAGATTCCATACCTACTTTCTAGTTCATCAAGAGCAATATTTAGAAAATATCTACCACACATATTAACACCCCCACCCTTTTATTTATATAAGATAGTTTCAAACCCATATTAATTAAGGGATATCTAAAGACTAAAATACTATTATTTATTTTTTAATTTGGATATATAATATAATAGAATTACAGTGGAAAGTGACAGGCTGCTTTTCTCTCTCCCTCTTTTATTTCCAGTTCAGGAGTAATTTCTTTGCACTTTGACTGGCTGTATTTACAACGGGGATGGAATGAACAGCCAGCAGGTGGATCTATAGGACTTGGTACTTCTCCCTTAAGAGTTTTTCTTTTAATTTTTTTGTTTTCCTGTGAAAATGAAGGCACTGATTCAATTAAAGCTTCTGTATAGGGATGTGTAGGATTATTAAATAAAGCTCTAGACTTACCAATTTCTATGATTCTACCTAAATACATAACACCTACATAATCACTTATATAATTAACTACATTTAAGTTATGAGAAATCCATAAATAAGTTAAATCAAATTCATCTCTTAAATCTTTCATTAAGTTTATGATAGAAGCACTAATGGATAAGTCCAAACCAGATGTAGGTTCATCACAAACAATGAATTCAGGATTTAACATCAAAGCCCGTGCCACACCTATTCTTCTTGCCTGTCCACCTGAAAATTCATGCGGGAATTTTAATAAACTTTTTTCACTAAGCCCCACTAGGTCAACAATTTCTTTAATTCTTTTTTCTTCATTTTTTTTACTTACTACCCCGGGGTGAATACGGAAGGGTTCCGCTAAAATTTCCCCTACCAACTTTCTTGGATTCAAGGAAGAACGAAAGTCTTGGGCTATAAAAGCAGCATTTTCTCTGTAATCATTATATTCTTCTTCACTCATTTCATTCAGATCTTTTCCCTTAAAAATTATTTTACCCTCATCTAATTCAATTAAATTTAATATAAGGCGCGCTACGGTAGTCTTACCGCAGCCAGATTCCCCTACCAATGCCATAGTATTGCCTCTTTCAATATTAAACGAGACCTGGTCAACAGCCTGTATAATTTGAGGACCTACTCCAAAAATTTTATGTAAAATGCCAGATTTTTTATAAAAATACTTTTGTAGATCTCTAACTTCAATTATATTCATCATTATCTACCTACTTCCTCATGATAAAAACAAGCTGATTTCCCGTGTTCATTAACTTGAAATAAGTTTGGAATCTCCTTTTTACATTTTTCTTTTGCATACTTACAGCGAGGATGGAAATTACAACCAGAAGGGAGGTCTGAAAGATCTGGTATCTCTCCAGGAATTACAGTTAACTTTTCTTGTTTATTATCACCAGGTAAACACTCAATTAAAGCTTCTGTATAGGGATGTTTGGGGTTATTAAAAATATTATATCTATTATTAATTTCTATAACCCGACCTGCGTAAAAAACTGCAACTCTATCAGCAATCTCTGAAACAACCCCCAAGTCATGAGTTATATATATAATAGATGACTGATACTCCTCAATCAAATCTGCCAACAAACCTAAAATCTGCGCTTCTACAGTTACATCCAGAGCTGTTGTAGGTTCATCTGCAATTAATAGAGTAGGGTTTGTAACAAAAGCCATCGAAAGTAATACTCTTTGTTTCATTCCGCCACTGAATTGGTGGGGATATTCATCTAATCTTTTTTCAGCATCGGCGATTCCCATCTCGGTCATTATTTTAACTGCTTTTTCATCAATGCTTTGATTACCCAAATTATTTTTAGCTCTATACCTAATAATATCTTTTAACTGCCGCCCAACAGTAAAAACAGGATTCAGTGAATTCTGAGGGTTCTGAGGAATATATGTTATCTCTTTGCCACGCATCTCTTTATTAAATTTACCTTCTCTTATTTTACATATATTTTGACCTTTAAAATAGATATTTCCATTTTGGATTTTAGCTTGAGGAGGCAAAAGTCTCATAATAGAAAGTCCCAAAGTAGATTTGCCACTCCCACTTTCTCCAACAATTCCCAATACTTCTCCTTTTTTTAATTGTAAATTCACGCAATCAAGGGCTAGAAAATCTTTTTTTCGTTTTCTATACACTATTTTTAACTTATCGATTTCTAAGATATTATCCAAATTAGCCCTCCTCCTTTTCTGACTTAGGATTAAGAGCATTTCTTAAACTTTCTGCTAGTAAAGAAAAGCCCATCATTGTTAATATTATAGCTAAAGCAGGAGCAATCAGCATCATTGGAGCTTTTTCAATATATTGGTAACCTTCTTGCAGCATAACACCCCAGCTGGTTTTGGGCGGCTGAACACCTAAGCCTAAAAATGATAAACCGGCTTCCCACATTATCATAGACGCTACATCCATACCTGCTAATACTAATACTGATGCAAAAATATTGGGGATAATGTGAAAAGAAATGATTTTATAAGTTGAGGCTCCCATACTCCTAGCTACTGCCACATATTCTTCTTCTTTAACCGATAACGTTTCTGCCCGCACAACTCGACCATATCGAGGCATAATTGTTACACCTAAAATTATAATCAAACTCTGTAAAGATGGTCCAACAATAGCAACTAAGACTAAAATTAATATTATGGGAGGAAAGGCTCTAATTACATCAAAGATAAATATGATAATATTATCAAGAATTCCACCTGAATAGGCAGCAATGGAGCCCAAAATCATTCCTATTATTATCGATATAAACAAACCTCCAAACGCAACATAAAAAGCAGGTCGTGCTGCATAAATCAACCTGCTTAAAGTATCCCGCCCGATACTGTCCGTTCCAGCCGGATGTTCAAGGGAAGGCGCTTCCAGCCTACTCCTAACATCAGTTTTATAAGGATCATGTGGTGCAATATATGGTCCCAATAATGCCATTACAAAAAATAGGGCAATTATAAATCCAGCTAAATAGAACCTATAATCACCAATCATTCTTTCCAATACCCAATTAAATTTTTGCTTGATATAGATATATTTATTCATTATCTTATCTCCTACTTATTCCTTATTCTTGGATCTAAATATGCATAAGATAGATCCGCTATTAAATTAGCTATCACAAATAAAAAGGCAGCTACCAAAACACCACCTCTGACCATAGGTAGGTCTCTTTCAAAAATAGCATCAACCGTTAATCTTCCTAAACCCGGTCTAGTAAAAATTACTTCTACAAATAAGGCTCCTCCTAATAATCTTCCGATTCCTAAACCGACCACAGCTACTATAGGCTTGATCGCCTTTTTAAGAGCATACCTATAATAAATAAAAGATCTCGGAAGACCAAAGGAACGAGAAGTAGTTATATAATCTTCATTAATCGTTTCTAACATAGAACTTCTGGTCAATCTAGCAATATATCCCGTCCAACCTACTGAAAGAGCAATTGCTGGCCCTATCAAATGATGGAGGGAACTTAAAATACCACCTTCCCCGGCTCCCATCACTGGCAAAATATTTAACCGTATAGAAAAAAACAAAAGAATTAAAACAGCAGCCACATACGTGGGAGTGGAAGCACAAACAAATGAGAAGATTCCTAATATACTATCCCAAATCGTATTTTCAAAATTAGCTGCTGTTAATCCAATCGTAATACCAACTAATACGGCTAAACCCATCCCAGAAAACGTAAGGGCAAGAGTGTATGGTAATACACCCATTACAGCCTGGAAGACGGGGACTTCCCTAAATATTGAAGTCCCCAAATCACCAGATACTATCTGTTTTAAGTAAAGATAAAAACTAACATACCAAGGTTTATCCAGCCCTAATCTTTGGTTTAAATCTTCTACCATCTCAGGTGTAGCGCGAGGCCCTAAAATGATTTCAGCTGGTTCACCTGGTAATAAATAACTTAAACTAAAGAGTAATAATAAAACAGCTATTAAAGTTGGTATTAATAATAATAATCTTTTTACAGTATATATTAACATCTTAAATCTCCTTAGTTATTTGCATTTTTTACTAACCAGGGTAAGATTCCTCCTGAAGGTGTTAAAGTTACATCTAAGTCTTTATTCCAAGTAGGTGTTTTTACACCATGAGTAACCCAAACAGCTATATTGGACTCATGAACAATCTCCTGCATCCTATGATATAATTTAGCTCTTTCTTCTTCATCAACTGTAACCTCTGCTTCTTCCCAAAGTTTATCATATTCTTCGTTAGACCAGTGCATTAGATTCCATTTTCCAACTTGGCTGCTTAAAAACCACTGACTACAGTAACCAGGATCTACAGTGTTACCAAATCTAGAATAAGTAATATGATAATCCCCTGCCTGCCATGCTTCAATTTTTGGTCCGATTTCCATTGCTTGAATATTTAGTGTTATATTAAATTCAGCTAGCTGAGCTTGAATTAAAGTGGCAATCGTTTTCCTTTCATCATTAGCATCGGTTACATATTTTAATGTAAGTCCTTCACCATTAGGATAACCAGCTTCTTCTAACAGATTCAATACCTTAGCTCTTTCAACATCATCCATGTTTTTGTGAGGCATTTTTTTATAACCTAACATATCTGGTAATAACCAGGAATAAGCTAAGTCTGCTTGGTCCGCAAATACACCAATCAAGATCTCCTCAGGATCTATAATATATCTTAAAGCTTCTCTAAGTTTAGGATTATCCATAGGTTCATTTTGAACATTAAATGCGATGAACTGAAAAGCTAAATCGGGAGCAGTTTCAGTTTTAAGATTTTCATTTTGTTTAATTTGATCATAATTTTCTAAGCTTACTTCTCCAAAGTCTATTTCTCCTGATCTTAAAGCAAGTTCTTGCGACATTTGCTCAGTCATAGGTATAAACTCTACTTCTTCCATATATGCATTTTGTCCAAAGTAATCCTCAAATTTTGAAACTACGATATTATTACTTACTTTCCATTCTTCAAATTGATACGGTCCACTACCAACAGGATTACTAGCAAACTCATCTTTCCCCATTTCTTGAACTGCTTGTTTAGAAACAATCAAACCAGCGTTATAGGGTAAAGTGGAAGTAAATAATCTAGCCATTGGTTCACTTAGGATTAATTGTACTGTATAATCATCAATAACTTTCACATCTTCTAATTTAGAGAAAGAATTTGCTTCTGGAGAATTATTATCAGGATCAATAATACGCTCAAAGCTAAATTCCACATCTTCAGCTGTAACTTCTCCATACCCTTTTTGAAATTTAACCCCTTCTTTTAAATGAAATGTGACTTTAGTATTGTCTTCAGAAAATTCCCAGTCTTTAGCCAAATCTGGAACAACTTCATATGTTCCCGGCTTATACTTGACTAAACCAGAAAAAATACTATTCATAATTGGCCATTCAGAAATCGACCTCTGTAAAAACGCCGGATCTAAAGTCTGTGCTTTACCACTTAATGCAACATTTAATTTCTCTGTCTGAGCCCCTACAATACCCACCGATAAAATAAAGATAGAAACTAATAGTAATATAGAGATTGTTAATAGTTTGTTTTTCATTTTTTTATCTCCTTTCAAAAAAGCCTTGGCCAAAGTGGTTTTCTACTACTTTCTGCACATCTTTTCTTTCTCTTTTACTTTTAAGAAAAAGACTTAATGTTTTAATTAAATCTTTACTAATAGAGACAAATTCAGGAAATGTATTTTCTATTTCTTCTAAATCCTTCTTTGTTATAAGGTAATAATTATTTACTTTAGCATATAGATATTGATCTAAATCTAGGGAAAGGAAATTATTGAGAAAGCTTAAGATATATGCCTTAACTTTAAATGGACTGTATAAAATGTTTTGTGCTTTAAGAATATCTTGATAAGAATCGTTAATGAGTTTAAAATCTATATTTTCTTCATGTAATTTAGTTATATTGAGATAATAAATATCTTTAATTAATACATCCAGATTGTCACCAATGTTAAGATAAGCATCAGGTTTTAATTTATAACATTTTTCGTTATAGTAATTCTCCACTAAAATACAATCGAGTTCCATTTCAAATCTTTTATGTTCCTTATTATTTCTAGTTCTACTGTCTATAATATCATGGATTTTTTTATCAAGTACTAGATGAGTAACAAACCCCATAAAATATGCAAGTGTCTTAGGATACTGAACTGAGCCCTCTTTTTCTTTTAATATCTCAAATGCATCTAAAACAAAATCCGCCTGTCTTTTTGAATGGATTATTGCCCCTATTGACGGACCTCTCTTATCTTTTATCCAAGGCCAAAAATCATTGTAAAAAAAGAAATCAGGGCCTTGAGTTCCTAAATTATAATAATTTCTATGCTCTAATATTAAATTACTTAGTCCTCGATCCTCTAATTCATCAACAACCATATCTCCACCAATTATATGGCTCCAGAGATCTGGCATAAAGTTTCACCTCTTTTAAATTGTTATTTTATTTTTTATTTTATTAAATTTCGACTTTCCAATACCATTTATATTCTTTAATTCTGTTTTAGTGGTGAATTTTCCTTTATTAATTCTGTAATTAATTATTCTTTCTGCATAAGCGGGACCAATACCACTAATTTTGGTTAATTCCTCACTATCAGCTTCATTTATATTTATTTTATTATTTTTTTTCTTTGTTTTTGTTTGTGTTATTATATTATCCTTTTTATCAACTAAAATTTTGCTATAAAGCTCTTCATATTCTTTAGCAGCTTTTTCCCAACTGAAATCTTGATTCATTGCTCTTTTGACTAATTTATTCCAAACTTCTTTTTCGTGATAGAAAGAAAGGGCTCTTTTTATTGTATATAGCATATCATGGGCATTGTAATTACTAAAAGAAAATCCATAACCTTTATCCTCATATTCATTATAAGGGATAACAGTATCTTTTAACCCACCTGTTTCTTTAACTATTGGAATTGTACCATATCGCATACTAATTAATTGTCCTAATCCACAGGGTTCAAACCTAGAGGGCATTAAGAACATATCACTACCTGCATATATTTTTTGGGCCAATTCTGCATCATAGGTTATATTAGCGCTTACCTTATCTGGATACCTTGAATTGATATATCTAAAGAAGTCTTCATACCTATTTTGACCTGTTCCCAATATAACAAACTGTAAGTTTTCGACCATCATTTCTTCAAATACTGCGGGGAAAAGATCGATACCTTTTTGCTCTACAAGACGAGAAATAATAGAAATTACTGGAATATCTTTGTTTTGTTCAAGTCCTAGTTCTTTTTGTAATTTCAATTTGTTTTCATACTTATTTTCAATATCATTTTTATCATAATTATGGTAAATACAATCATCTGTGGCAGGATTAAATTCATCATAATCTATACCATTTAATACTCCATGTAAATCATTGTCTCTCATTCTTAAAATATAATCTAAACCTTCTCCATAATATTCTGTCTTAATCTCTTCAGCATATGTTTCACTAACAGTGTTTATTATATCTGAATACATAATTCCCGTTTTCATATAATTTACCATATTATCATGTCTTATATTTCCAGAAGTAAGATGATAGTTTGAAACCCCCAATACATCACTAACAATACGAGGGTCAAATTTACCTTGATAAGCAAGATTGTGAATTGAAAATACTGTTCTGATATCCCTATAAAAATCATATACTTGATAATTATCTTTCAACATTAAACTTAACGGACCAGTTTGCCAATCATTACAGTGTATGATATCAGGTTTAAAGTCTATCTTATTTATCATTTCTAAAACAGCTCTAGAAAAAAAGGCAAACTGCTCTTCTTTATCTGCATTTTCATATAAGGATTCTCTAAAGAAATAATATTTATTATCTATAAAGTAAGTGGGAACGCCCTTATGTTTAAGTTTATTAACTCCTACATACTTGTTTCGCCAAACCATATTCATTCTAAAATCAGTAACATGTTCAAAGTCTTTAACAAAACGATTTGGAATGTTTTTATATTCCGGCATTACAACTCTTACATCATGACCTTTTTTCTTGAGCTCACGTGGTAAAGAGCCCACTACATCAGCCAATCCGCCCGTTTTCATGAATGGTGATACTTCAGGAGAAACGAATAGTATTTTTAGTTTTTTACCCATGCTCTATTTCCTCCTCTATACTTCTCTATTTCTTATTATACAATAAGTTTAATAAACTTTCACATCAGTGTCAAACAAATAATCAGTCGGAAATGAAATTGTATTTTACTCCTATTATAATAATTATTAAAAGGATATTAATTCTCCTTCTTGAAATATATAAAAAAGCACTAGTTTGGGGGAATAATTAATGTCTGACTCATTTATCAGTGATTACGATAGATATCTTTTTAATAAAGGAGAACACTATCAGATATATAAATTTTTAGGCGCTCATCTCAAAAAAGAAAATAATAAAAAGGGAGTAAGATTTTCTGTTTGGGCTCCTTCCGCTCGAAAAGTTTCAGTTGTAGGAGAATTCAACAACTGGAATAAATTTTCAAATACCATGGAAAATATTGGTGATAGTGGGGTCTGGACCACTTTTATACCAGAAGTAAAAGAGGGAGCAATATATAAATATTCAATTACGGGTCCCCATGGAGATACCTTTTTAAAATCAGACCCAGTCGCATTTTTCTCTGAAAAAAGTCCCAAAACCGCTTCCGTTGTAACTTCTTTAGATAAATATAACTGGCAAGATAAAGAATGGATTGAAAATAGGAAAAATAAAAAGCCTCACATAGAACCTATTAACATATATGAAGTACATGCTGGCTCTTGGAAAACAGATAAAAAAGGAGAATCATATAACTATCGGCGTTTAGCCGATGAACTTATTCCATATGTTAAAGATATGGGATTTACACATATTGAATTAATGCCTCTCACAGAATTTCCATTTGGTGGTTCTTGGGGATATCAAACCACCGGCTATTTTTCTCTAACAAGTAGATATGGAAAGCCGGAAGACTTTATGTACTTTGTTGATAAAGCACATCGCCATGGAATAGGAGTATTAATGGATTGGGTTCCCAGCCATTTTTGTAAAGATAAACATGGACTACGCCTTTTTGATGGAACCCCCCTTTATGAAAGTGAAGATCCTAAAACAGCTGAAAACATTCAATGGGACACCTTAAATTTCGATTATACCCAACCTGAAGTCTGGAGTTTTTTAATATCAAGTGCCCGCTTTTTTTTAGATATCTATCATATTGATGGTATAAGAGTTGATGCAGTAAGTAATATGTTATACCTCGATTACAATAAAAAAGAAGGTCAATGGACTCCTAATAAATATGGTAGTAATGAGAATCTCCATGCAGTGGATTTTATTAAAAGATTAAACCAGGTAGTTTTTAAAGATTTTCCCGGTATTTTAATGGTCGCAGAAGAATCTACTGCTTGGCCGATGGTCACAGGCCCTGTCGAAAAAGGTGGACTTGGTTTTAACTTTAAATGGGATATGGGTTGGATGAACGATACTTTAGAATATATGGAAGAAGATCCAATTATGAGAAAAGGTAGACATAATTTGCTTACTTTCTCAATGATGTATGCCTATTCGGAAAATTATATCTTACCTCTTTCACATGATGAAGTAGTGCACGGCAAAAAATCACTATTAGACAAAATGGCCGGGGATTATTGGCAGAAATTTGCTAATTTAAGACTGCTTTTTGCCTATATGTATGCCCATCCTGGTAAAAACCTATTATTTATGGGGGGAGAATTCGGCCAATTCATAGAATGGAATTACCAACAAGAATTAGACTGGTTACTATTGGATTATCCAAAACATCAGGAGCTAAAAAAATATGTTAAAGAATTAAATTATTTCTATAAAGATAATAATGCTTTCTGGTTAAAAGACTATGAACATGAAGGCTTTGAATGGATTGAAGCAGATGACAATCTAAATAGTACTATTAGTTTTACACGATCTGGAAAAACTAAAGATGACTTGCGAGTAATAGTATGTAACTTCACACCTGTAACAAGAGAAAATTACAAAATTGGAGTTCCCTTTTCTGGTAGTTATAAAGAGGTTTTTAATAGTGATTCAGAAAAATATGGTGGATCTGGAATTACTAACTCAAATGAAATAAAAAGCAAAAAAGAGGAGTATAACGGGTTTTCCTATACAATAGAAATTACCGTTCCTCCTCTTGCATCTATCTATTTAAAAAATATTTAAACTACTTAATATAAAGTACCATCGCTGAAAGTGGTGGTACTTTTATATTGTCCGCTTGAAAACTATGCAAAACTTCTGTACCTGCATATTTACCATTAACTACTATATTAAAGTCTTTTTCCTCGGCAAGCCAAAACCTACTCCAATGATGCTGGGGGTTATATAATACATATATATCTTTCCAATCATCCCCATTAGCATGATCTTTTAACACAAAACCTATTGCAGCATCTTCACTTTCAATAAAATGTAAGTTCTTTCTAATCATATCAGGCTCTTTCATTCTAAAAGCAGGATGTTCTTTTCTTAACTTTATCAATCCCTTATAATATAGGAAGGTATCATAGTAGTGAGTTTTCCTTTCCCACTTGATTTGATTTATATGATCCCCTGCATTATAACTATTATGATTCCCATATTTAGTTCTTAGAAATTCTTCACCGCCTTGAATAAAAGGAATCCCCTGAGATGTAAAGACAATCGCCTGAGCAAGTCTATCCATTTTGATTCTTTCTTCTTCAGGAGCTTTACTTACTGATTTATTAATTTTATCCCAAAGTGTTAGGTTATCGTGTGCACTCACATAGTTTATTGTCTCTTCAGGTTTATAGGTGAAGCCATTCACTTCAAAACTATAGTCAATACTTCCTATTATACCATTTTTAATATCATTATAAGTTTCAAATTTACCATTAACATAACCTTTTTTAAAACCATCCGGATCTCCTTTTACAGCATCTCTAAAATCATCATTAAAAAAAGCAATTTTATGGTCTCGTTGATCACCTTTATGAATTTTTTGATATTCTTCTAAATGTGGTGGTTCAGCAGCCCAAGGTTCTCCATATAATAAGAGGTTAGGATTTATATCATGTAATACATTTTCAATTGTATACATTGTCTCTTTATCCATTAAACCCATCAAATCAAATCTAAAACCATCAATATGGTATTCTTTGACCCAATATTTCAAGGAGTCAATAATAAATTTTCTAACCATCGGTCTTTCTGTTGCAATTTCATTACCACAACCCGAACCATTAGTTAAATAACAATTATTAATCAATCTATAAAAATAACCGGGGGCCGTTTTTTGAAAGGCGGATTCGTTAGTATAATAAGTGTGATTATATACTACATCCATTATTACCCCGATCCCGTTATCATGTAAACTTTTGATCATCTTTTTAAATTCCTTAATACGTTGATAACCCTCAGGCTTATTCGCATAAGAACCTTCAGGTACATTATAAAAATGAGGGTCATATCCCCAATTATATTCATAGCGGTTTTCTTCATCCACTGTAGCATAATCAAATACTGGCAAAAGATGAACATGGGTTACTCCTAATTCTTTAAGATGATCTAATCCAGTACTTAAACCTTGATTATTCACAGTACCTTCTTCAGTAAAAGCTAAATAATCTCCCCTATTTTTTATACCAGAATAAGGAGATGTAGAAAAATCACGAACATGTATTTCATATATGACCGCATCTACAGCACTATCAAGAGCCTTATATTTATCATTTTCCCAATTTTCAGGGTTAGTTTTATTTAAGTTTACAATTAAACCCATCTCACTATTGGGGGCTAGTCCTTTTGCATATGGATCTACAGTCTTTTCAATTCGATCACCAAAATCAACAGCAAAAAGATAGTACTTACCTTCATAATCACCTTTTAATTTTACTTTCCAGGTCCCATTTAGATCTTCAAACATATCAAAAACTTCAAATGGTTCTTCCTTTTCATAATGATTATAGATTTCTAATTTTACATTTTCAGCTGTTGGTGCCCATAATTTTACAATTGTTTTTTCTTTTGAATAATTAATACCTAAATCTTCACCATGATATATAAATTCAGGTCTATAAATACCTTCCTGCAATTCAATAATGTCCATTATGATACCCCTTTTGAATAAATATTGTTTGTTATACTACTTTATCCATACTCTCAATAATTCCAATAAATATATCTACTATTTCGGGATCAAATTGTTTACCCGAATTTTTTCTTAATTCTTTCAATGCATCATCTCTTGATAATGCATCACGATATGCGCGATCTGAAGTCATTGCTGAATAAGCATCTGCTACCGAAATTATTCTTGAAATTAATGGTATCTCTTCTCCTTTTAACCCCTCTGGATAACCACTACCATCCCATTTCTCATGATGATATAAAACAAATTCGGCTATCTCATTTAATCTTTTGGATTGTGAAAGTGATTCATATGCCCAAAGAGGATGTTTTTTTATTAAACTATATTCTTCTTCAGTAATCTCCTCTTGTTTATTTAAAGTAACTCTAGGAATGATTAATTTACCAATATCATGTACTAAACCAGTCCAATAGGCATACTGAATTTCTTTTTGATTCAAGTTCATTTTCTTAGCTATTTCACGCGAGAGTTCAGCAACTTCTTCGGAATGTCCTCCAGTATATTTATCATGAATCTCTAAAAACTTAATCATTGATAAGATTATATCACGTTGAAACTCACCCTGCAATTTATTATACCTTTGAAAGGTATAAAAAGATTCAGCAAGATTTCTAAAGGCTTCTAATGTATCTATATCGTCTTCATTAAAATTCGCCTCATTATTTTCTTCTATGTCCAAAGAAATACCAGCTAACATTTGATCATCCACCACTAAAGAAAAAGTTAAAGATTGTCTTATATTTTCAGAAGCATCCTTAAGCTTTTCATGTTGTTTCCTTGTTAAATCATTATTTTCTTTGGATAAAAGATTATTGATTATTTTAGGTTTTTGTTTGTGTATATTAAAGACTTCTTTATTTAAATCAAGTTTTTTTAGCTTTTCTAGATTATGACCGACAGCATCAACATATTGAACCTTCTCTTTACGAATCCTATAGATACTACCATAGTCACTTTTAGGAACTAATTTATGGGCGGTTCTCAATAATATAGATAAAAATTTATCAACATCTGTAAAAGTATCTCTATTAATGTTGTTAATAAAATCAATCATAATTTTCAAATCTTCTGTCTGTTCATAAAGTGTTTGGTAAGAATCTTTTAATACCTCATTACCCTTTTTAAGTTGATTGGTATATATATTTAACTTTTTATTTTTTTGTTTTAGTTCTTTTTTAGTTTCTCTTAATTGTGTAAAATATTTTTTTAATAATAAGTAAAATATTAATCCGGTTAATAATACATATATAATTCCTTTATATGTTTGAATGCTGGTAATTATGGATTCTTTAGTAAATAAATATACTAAAACTTTATCAGAAAAATATATCCACGTGATTCCTAATAATATATATATTAAAATGATTTTCATCTCTTCTTTCAGATTGAAATTCATTTTAAACCCCCATTTCTCTGACCTACTTACTCATATTTTATACTTCTATAAAACTATACTTTTCCCTTCAAGCAGGTAATTAAATATTTTTATAGAATAATCAATAAAGAAGGTTAAAGAGGTGAAGAAAATGTCTTATCTGGATTCTAGATATAGATTTAAAGATACTGATATAGATCTAATTAGTTTTGGAGAACTACTCGTTGATTTGATAACCAATGAAGAAGAAGCTTTGTTATCAGAAGCAGAACAATTTTCAAAATTTTTTGGTGGTTCAGCGGGAAATGTGGCTGTTAATTCCAAAAGATTAGGTGCTAATACAAGAATACTTACTAGAATCGGGAAAGATCCTTTTGGAGATTTTTTATTAAATGTATTACAGCGTGAAAACGTAAATACCGAAACTATTCAAATAGACCAAAAACGAAAAACCCCATTAGTATTTGTAAATAAAACCAGTAAAACACCGGCCTGGTTAGCATATCGTGATGCTGATAAACATATTAATTTTAATAATGATGTAAAAAAAATTATAAATAAAACTAAGATAGTCTATTTAACCACCTTTATACTATCACAAAACCCGTCTCGGGAAACCGCTTTGAAAGTTCTTGAAATGATTAATGAGGATGAGCAAAAATTATTAGCCTTTGACCCTTGTTATCGCCCTGTTTTATGGCCTAAAGAAGATGATGGAAAAAAAATAGTCAAAGAAATAATTTCTAAAGCAGATTTTATCAAACCGTCATTAGATGACGCCGAATATTTATTTGGACCTGACACTCCTAAAAATTATATCGACAAATATTTGCAAGTTGGAGCAAACATTGTTATATTAACTATGGGAGAAGATGGTGTTTTAGTATCGGATGGTAACAATGAATTAAGACTACAAGTTTATTCAAAAAAGGTCGTTGATGTTACAGGTGCCGGAGATTCTTTTTGGGCTGGCTTTATCAGCGGTATTCTTGATGGTAGGAAGGTTAAAGATGCTGTTAAATTGGGTAATGCTGCAGCCGCCTTCAAAATTAGAGGAGTAGGTGCCTTATCACCCGTTCCTGACAAAAAATACCTTTTAAAATATATTGAAGAACAGGAGGCTTCACAATGAAGAGTTCTGATATAGAACATGTAGCGTTTTTAAATCCACAAGGTAATTTTGATCCAAATGATAGTTATTGGACTGAACACCCTGATTTCGGTGGGCAATTAGTTTATGTTAAAGAAGTTTCACTGGCTTTAGCTAAACTTGGTATCGATGTAGATATAATAACAAGACAAATTAAAGATGATGACTGGCCTGAATTCTCTCATCCAATAGAACGCTATCCAGAAAGTGATAACGTTAGAATTATAAGAATACCTTTTGGAGGAGATGAATTTTTAAGAAAAGAAGAACTTTGGCCCCATATAAAAGATTACGTGGACGGTATTGTTGATTTTTATCAAAACGAGAGATCATTCCCAGATTTTGTGACAACCCATTATGCCGATGGGGGATTAAGCGGGGTTTTATTAAAAAATAAAAAAGGCATTCCTTTTACTTTTACTGGGCATTCTCTTGGGGCACAAAAAATGGATAAACTGGATGTTAATAAAGTTAATTTTACAGAATATAATACAAAATTCAATTTTCATAGACGAATCATTGCCGAAAGAATTGCAATGAACCATGCAGATGGTATAGTTGTTAGCACGTCACAAGAAAAAAATGAACAGTATACTCATTCACTATACAAAGATGCAGTAAATGCTGAAAACGATGAACAATTCAAAGTAATATCTCCTGGAGTCAATACCGAAATATTCAATGGCAAATATAGTGACGAAATGAAACAAAAACTTAGAAATTATATCAGTAGAGATATCAAAGAAGATAGAATCGATCTACCTCTAATTATTTCTTCAAGTAGGTTAGATCAAAAGAAAAACCATATTGGACTTGTTAAAGCTTTTGCCGAAAATGAAGAATTACAAAACAAAGCTAATTTAGCAATTGCTTTAAGAGGGATAAAAAACCCATTTGAAGATTATTCTAATGCTGATAAAGATGAAAAAAATATATTAGATCAGATTATGAAAATACTTGATAATAATAATTGTACTGATAAAGTAACCATGTTTTCTCTGGAAAGTCAAAAACAATTAGCAGAGACTTATTCATATTTCGCAAGTAAAAAATCAGTCTTTGCTCTTACCTCTTACTATGAACCATTTGGCCTTGCACCTGTAGAAGCAATGGCTTCCGGTTTACCTGCTGTAGTGACAGAAAATGGTGGGCCTGTAGAAATTATGAAAACTGGAGAATATGGAATATTAGTAAATCCCGAGGAACCCGAAGAAATTGCCAAAGGACTACTAGAAGTTTTATCTGACGATAAAAAATGGAAACATTACCATGAAAAAGGTAAAAAACGAGTAATGGAAAAATACACATGGGAACAAACTGCTAAAAGTTATTTAGAATTCATGGAAACCCTTTTAAAGAAAGAAACTGAACAAGAAAAATTAGATATCCCCAATTATTTCTTAGAACCAGATACTAAAAATGATTCGAGATTACTTGATAGATTTTTAAGAATTTGGAAAAGATAAAATTAAAATTTGTTTAGGAGAGTGATCAATTTGATAGCCAAAGAAAAAAGAAAGAATGTGGCTTATTTCTGTATGGAGTATGGCATCAATAATAATTTCAGAATATATGCCGGAGGTTTAGGTATTTTAGCTGGAGATATATTAAAAGCAGCTAAAGAATATGAATACCCTATAATAGGTATTGGGATGCTCTGGCTTGAAGGTTATACAAAACAACTTATTGATGAAAGCGGTAGACCATATGATAAATATCCTAATAATGATTATATTTATAATCATTTAGAAGATACCGGTGTTAAGGTTAATGTCAAAATTCAAGGAAAAGTCATAAAATTAAAAGTATGGAAACTTGAGACCGATTATATGAATCCACTTTATTTATTAGATTCAAATCTAGAAGAAAACGGAAAATATGATTGGATAACTAAAAGATTATATGCCTGGGGTGAAGAGGAAAGAATTGCTCAAGAAATTGCCCTAGGAATCGGTGGAATTAGAGCAATCAGAAAACTTGACTTAGATATAGATGTTTATCACTATAATGAAGGTCATGCTGTTTTTGCAGGAACCGAAATGATACAAGAAAAAATGGAAAGTGGACTTGAATTTGAACAAGCTTTACAAGCTGTTCGCAATAAAACAGTCTTCACCACACACACTCCTGTAAAAAAAGGTAATGAAGTACATGAACATGCACTTTTAAAGAAAATGGGAGCTTATAATGGCTTAAATGAAGAGCAAATGAAAAGAATTGGTAATGACCCCTTCAGTAATACTGTTGCGGGCTTAAGACTAGCTAAAATATCTAATGGAGTAGCCCAGCTTCACGGGGTAACAGCTAGAAAGATGTGGGAACATGTTGAAGATAAATCCCCTATTAAAGCTATAACAAATGGAGTCCATCGAAAATCATGGGTTGATTCTAGAATTTTCTCTGCTTTTGAAGATGGAAATGAATTACTTCCTATTCATCAACAATTAAAATCAGAGTTAATAAATTATGTAAAAGATAAAACTAATGTGGAACTAGATAAAAACAAACTTTTAATTGGTTTTGCTAGAAGGGCAGCACCATATAAAAGAGCAGACTTAATATTTAAGAAAATGGATGTAATTAAACCATATTTAAAAAATAATAAAATCCAGTTAATCTTTTCTGGTAAAGCTCATCCCTTAGATGAAAAAGGAAAGGATCTTGTAGCGAGAATAATAAACATGACAGAGGAATTTCCTAATAGTGTAATTTTCCTAGAAGATTATAATATGGAAATTGCTAAAATGATGACCCGCGGAGTTGATGTCTGGCTTAATAATCCTCGTAGACCTAAAGAAGCCAGTGGAACCTCTGGCATGAAAGCTGCTATGAATGGAGTATTAAATCTTAGTATCCTTGATGGCTGGTGGCCAGAAGCTTGCCAACACGGAATGAACGGTTGGCAGTTTGGTGATGGATATATGGGCGAAAATCAGGATAGACATGATTTAGAATCGTTATATAGAGTATTATTTAATGAAGTACTTCCCACATATTATGAAAATAAAGAACAGTGGGAAGAAATGATGAACAACAGCATTGAAAGTACCTATGAAGATTTTTCAGCTCGTAAAATGTTAGAAAACTATTACCTAAAAATGTATAGAAAAATTAAATAAACAAACTAAAATTAACAATCCCCTCTTATCATTTGATAAGAGGGGATTTTTTATTTGCAAAAAATGTTACATAAAATCCCTTAATACTTTATTATTGATTGGTCTTGTTTTAAAAAAGAAGGAACAATTAATTCCACCCTGAATCTTATAAACAAATCCATAAAGGGAGTGGTTATATGTTAAATTCCAAAAAATATTTTACATTTGTGTTGATAGTTTTATTAGTCTTAACCTTTGGGAATTTAGCTTTGGCTGATAATGCCTTAGTCCTTCAATCAGATTTTGGACTAAAAGATGGTGCTGTTTCAGCAATGAAGGGTGTAGCCTATGGTGTAGATGATGATCTTGACATATATGATGTAACCCACAAGATAACTCCATTTGATATTTGGGAAGGTGCTTATAGGTTAAATCAAACCGCAGATTATTGGCCTGAAGGAACTGTTTTTGTATCAGTGGTAGACCCCGGTGTAGGTACTGATAGAGAATCAATCGTGTTAAAAAGCAAAAATGGACAGTATTTTGTCACTCCTGATAATGGAACAGTCACCTTAATCGCAGACAATATGGGGATTGAAGACGTGAGGATAATAGACGAATCGAAGCATCGTTTGGAAGGTTCAGAAGCCTCTCATACTTTTCATGGTCGAGATGTTTACGCCTATACAGGAGCAAAGCTTGCTTCTGGCAAGATAACTTTTGAAGAAGTAGGCCCCAAATTAGAAAAAGATATTGTTAAATTGGACTATCAAAAAGCTAAAAGAGAAGGTAATATAGTTAGAGGTACAATACCTATCTTAGATATCCAATATGGGAATGTTTGGACAAACATTCCTAAAAAAATGTTTGATAAATTAAATCCTGAATATGGAGACATGTTTAAAGTAGAAATTTACAATGAGGAAGAATTAGTATATGAAGAGAACGTTCCCTTTGTTTCTAGTTTTGGGGGAGTAGAAAAAGGAGAACCATTATTATATCTAAATAGTTTATTAAACCTATCAATAGCATTAAATTGGGATAATTTTGCTGAAACTTATGGGGTAGATTCCGGACCTAATTGGAAATTTATAGCTGAGAAAATAGAGGAATAAGCTATATTTTAAGGAATGACTATTTCAATTATAAAGATTCCTCTGGCTAATCTGCTAGAGGAATCTTCTTTATTTGTTAGTATATAGTGGTTTTAATCTGGATAACAATTTTAAAAACTATTCTTCTTTAGCTAAATGTAAATTATCTCCTTTGGTGAACATTTCAACAGAATCATTATACTCAATTCCGACCTCTTCTAATACTTCAAGAGGGATCGTTATTCCCCCGTTATCATCAAGTTCTAAAATAATTCCAGTTCTTTTCAAATATCTCATTCCCTTCTTTGTTTTCTCTATTATAACAACGATTAAAATATATAAACAAGGCTAAATTGTTCGATTTTAAATTTTCGTAAATCTTATAGAATTACTTAAGTTAATTTGTATATTGCTTTCAACAAAACATTTTAAAATCTTACTTAAAATCAGATATAAATATCTAATACCTTATAAATTATAGAAAGAGGGAAACCCTTCTTCTTTTTATATTCATAAATCCAAAATGATATTTCATCAAACAATTTATAAATTAGTATTGTAATTAAGGTTTCAAACACTTGCTTTTTATACTTCTAAACAATAATCATACTAATAATAATTAAAAATATACCGAAAATTCCACTTAGATATAACCTACGTATGTACATTTTACCTTTTTTTATGGTTTGGCTTCTTATGAGATTAAGCCCCCAAAATAATATCAGAATATCTGTTAGAGTTATAATTATAAAATAACTAATCCCAAATAACCCTAAAATTACAGGGAGAAAACTTAATAATATAAAAATAATAAATAAAGAAAAAGAAATATAAAGAGCCTTTTTTCTACCAATTAATATTGCAATAGATTTAATATTTCTCTTTTTATCACCAGCTATATCCATTGCATCTGCGGCAATTTCTTCACCAAGATTAAAAAGAAAAAGCATTATACTAAAAATTAAAACACCTTTATTCAATGGGTTGTCAACCACAATACTTCCCAAAACAATTGTAATCGAAACCGATAAGCTTACAAATAAATTACCCACTAACCCCTTTTCTTTAAACTTCCAATTATATAAAAAACCAATAATCCAAAAAATAATATATAATAAAACAGCTAATCTATTAATGAAAAATGAAGCAACCAACCCTATCACAGTTATAATAGTGGTAAAAACTATAACCGCTTTTGAAGAAATCAAACCTGAAGGTAAAGGTCTCTGAGGAGCATTAATTTTATCGACTTCAATATCAAAGTAATCATTTAAAATCATTGCAGATCCTGATAGAAAAAAACCCCATATAAAACCCAGAAATAATTCTCTTGTAGAAGGAATATTACCAATGGCAATAATTTCACCCATGATGACACATATTCCTGCAGCTAAAGGTAGCTCTGGACGTAATAATGCTATTAATCCCTTAATTTCTTTGTAATTAAACATAGTTCAATCCTTTCAACTTTTTAATTTTGATCCACTATTTTTCTAATTAATTAATATAACTGGAGCCACAGAAGAAATATTTGGTTATAAAAAGGAAGAATTTTATGATAATCCCAACTTGCTAAGGGAAGTAATTATAGAAAAAGACAAAACTAAAGTAAAAAAAGCCAAAAGTGAAATAAAAGAATGTAATCATAAAGAAAAAGTAGATGTTGAATACAGGATAAAAAATAAAAATAATAAGCAAAAATGGCTGAGAGATATTACTATACCGATCTGTAAAAATGACACAATTATAAGGTTTGATAGCCTAATAATAGATATTACCGAACGAAAGCAGACCGAAAAAGAGTTAAAAGAAACCAAAGAATCCCTGGAAATGGCCTTACAAGGAGCTAAGCTTGGTTTCTGGGACTGGTATATAGA
>CAJXKY010000010.1 GCA_913055675.1 uncultured Halanaerobiales bacterium | reverse complement strand
TTTTCCACCGGTTTTAATTATTGCATACATTACTATATTACACCTCCTTTACCTCAGACTCGCCGAAAATAAGGCAGTCTTTTCAAGACATTTTAAGGCCCATTTCGTGCGGTTTTGGTAAATTACCTCGTTAAAGGTATACACATTACCGACAATTTATTTTAGCACAGTTTTGCCTTATAGTCAAGCCCATTAAGGCTTTTATCATCTCATATATTTTAATCTACTTGCATTAAACTACTATATCAATTTAGCTTTAGCAAAAGTACGATGTACTTCCTTAATTTCAACTTCAACCGTTTCTTCTTTTAGATGACCACCATTTTTTACTATAATAATATATCCTTTTATTCTTGAAATACCATCATCTTCATTGTGTAAATGTGTATCCTCAATATAAACTTTATATTTTTCACCTTCATTTACTGGTAAAGCCATTCGTTTTAAATCTTTTCTGGTACCCTTGCTGATGATTTCATAATTTTCAATATGATATTCATTGTTTCCTCTGATATAAATATCCATATTTAATTCTTCTTCTAGTTCAGCAAGTTTATCTCCACCTGCCCCAATCAAAACAGAAGCAACATCAGGATGTAATTCAATTAATATCGCTGCTACATTTTCTTCGTTTGAAAGGATCTTTAACTCCCTTATTATATCCATAGCCATTGTAGTTTCGGATCTAACTAACCCGGTACCTTTGCAATAAGGACAGTCTTTTTGAAATAATTCCCCTAATTCTTCTCTTACTTTCTTTCTAGTTATTTCAACTAAACCTAGTTTTGTTAATCCTAACATGGCCGTCTTAGTTCTATCTTTAGCCAATTCTTCTTCTAAAACCCTCAAAACTTCTTTTTTGTTCTGTTCAATAGACATGTCAATAAAGTCTATTATTATTATACCACCAATATCTCTTAACCTTAACTGTCTTGCAATTTCTACAGCAGCCTCAACATTGGTTTTAAAGACAGTATCCTGTAAATTCTTTTTACCTGTGAATTTTCCAGTATTTACATCGATAGATACTAATGCCTCTGTATTATCAATTATTACATATCCACCAGATTCTAACCATACTTTTCTTTTCCATAATTTTTCTATTTCATTTTCAACTTGATAAGTATCAAATATTGGGGTAGTCCTTTCATAAAGATGTATTTTATGTTTTGAACCTGGTACACTTTTTTCAGCTAATTGATTTAATTTTTTATATTCTTCTTCATCATCAATTACTATTTTGTTTACATCCGGGCTCAGATAATCTCTTACAATTTGTTTAATCAACTCAGCATCTTTGTAAATTAAAGATGGAGTATCAGCTCTTTTGTAATCTTTCCAGATATTATTCCATAAATGGAGAAGAAAATTAAAGTCATTTTTAATAGTCTTTTTTGGTTTACCTTCTGTATTGGTCCTCACAATTACGCCATATTTATCCTTTATTAATTCTTCAGCAATATCCTTTAGTCTATTTCTTTCTTTACTATTATTAATTCTCCTAGAAATTCCCGTTCTATTCTCAAAGGGCATTAATACAAGATATCTCCCGGGTAAAGTAACTTTACATGTTGCTTTTGGACCTTTTGTACCTATCGGTTCTTTTACTACCTGAACCATAATTTTTTGACCAGGTTGTATAACTTCTTTAATAGATAATTCATTTTTACGCCATTTTTTTTCTTGTTTATTACTTAATAATGGGTAAACATCACTAATGTGTAAAAATGCATTCTTTTCAAGTCCAATATCTACAAAACCAGCCTGCATTCCAGGTAAAACATCTTTTACTCTACCTTTATAAATATTGTATACAATTTGGTCATAAGTGTCTCTTTCAAACATAATATCTATTAAATTATTGTTTTCCTTTATTGCAGCTCTTTTTTCTCTTATACATGAATTTATGATTATTTGTCTACTCAATCCTCACTCACCTCTTTTTTTAACACTTCCCTATGTATAGGTTTAAACAACTTGCCATCTCTTCTAACATATAAACCAATTCTTTTAATATTCACGAGGGGAATCTCTTTTACTTCACCATCAGTTTTTAACTTTAATGCCCTGATTACTTCTTGTGGTCTTACATTACCACTACTCCCGGTACTAATAGTGAATTCCCATATATTATCTTCTACGACCTGCCCATCATAAATCATAGGGGCTAGATCAATCATTCTATCATCTTTTTTTCTTCTATAACGAGTGATTTCTATTTCATCTTCGTTTAAAAAGTCAGAAATCATTTTCGCGGAATTGCTTTTATCATTTTTAAAAGACATTTCGTATTCATATCTGGCAGTATTTGCTATTGCCTGAAGAGATTTATCTTTATCACTAATTTCAACTATCTCAAAAACATTTAAACCTTCTGGTAAAAATTTGTTTATTTCATTTTTCATTAAATTAAATGATAGCTTTTCTTTTAATTCCAAATCAAAATATTCACTATAGCCTACCATTCCAACCGGTAGTGGTTGTGACATTGAAAATATTATATGAGGATTGTACCCTTGAGAATATTTAACAGGTAATTTAGCCCTGCGAAATGTTCTCCGGAAAGTATTCATCAATTCCAGATGTGAAATATATTTTAGTTCATCTCTTTTTTCATATTCAGCTCTTATTAACATTATAATCATCCCCAATTATATCTAAATCTACATCTAAGTTGAAACAAATATTACAACCCTTGCAATCAGAAAATCTACAATCAGAAGTGGGGGAATCATTAAGAGCTTTTTTATATTCTTTTTCTAAAAACTTAGGATTTAATCCCATATTGATATGGTCCCAAGGAAGAGTTTCATCTAAATCTCTTCTTCTTAAATAAAAATCAGGATCAATATTATTTTCTCTAAAGGCTTCTAACCATCTTTCAAAATCAAGGAAATCTCCCCAACCGTCAAATCTTGATCCTTTTTTCCAAGCGCTTATTAATACATCGGCCAATCTTCTGTCTCCTCTAGAAAATATACTTTCTAATAAAGAGAGGTCTTCTTCATTCCAACTTAAATTTATACCTTTCTTATTTAAGTTGGATCTCAAAAACCTTATTTTCTCTTGGAGTTTATCTTTGTTAACCATTGGTTCCCATTGAAACGGTGTAGAAGCTTTGGGAATAAAAGTAGAAATACTTACATTAATTCTAATTGGTTTCATTCTTTTATTTGTATTTTTTCTGATCTCTTTTCCTTTATTTAAAACATTATTAACTAAATCTACAATCCCCTTTAAATCTGCTTGTTCTTCAGTAGGAAGTCCAATCATGAAATATAGTTTAACAGTAGACCAACCTTCATTAAAAGCGGCTTCTACAGCTTCATAGAGGTTCTCTTCAGAAACACCTTTATTAATTACATTTCTTAATCTAGCAGTTCCTGCTTCCGGAGCAAATGTCAAGCCGGTTTTTCTAACTTTTTGAACCTCTTTAGCTAATTCTACAGAAAATTTATCTACTCTTAAAGAAGATAGTGAAACACTGATTTTGTCATCTTCATATTTTTCAGTTAATTCTTCTACTAATTCTTTAACTTCTGTATGATCAATAGTACTTAAAGAAGTTAAAGAAATTTCTTCATATCCAGTATTTTTTAATATATTATCTATTTGTTTTAATAAAGTCTCTTTTGATCTTTCTCTAACAGGTCTATAAGTTATACCTGCAGAACAAAACCTACAACCTTTTGTACAACCCCTCGATACTTCTACAGTTGCCCTATCATGTATAATTTCCATATAGGGTACTAAAAATTTTTCGGGATAAAAAGCTTTATCAAGATCTGTTACTAATTGTCTAGTTACATTTGCTTTAACCTCGTCATTTACAGGCTCAATGTTTTTAATATGACCACTTTCATGGTATTCAACATTATACAAAGACGGTACATACACTCCTGGAATACGAGATAATTTTTTTAAAATTTCTCTCTTTTCTAAACCCTTATTATCTAATTCGTGATGTTTGTTAATAATATCTACAATATAATTTTCAGCTTCACCAATAAATATCAAATCAAAAAACTTTGCAACTGGTTCTACATTACTTACAATAGAACCTCCTCCAATAACTAAAGGATCACTTTCTTTTCTATTAGAACTATAAAATTCTAATCCCGCTAAATCTAATATTGTTAAAATATTAGTATAACTCATTTCATATTGGAGAGTAAACGCTAGAATGTCAAATTCATCTACACTACGTCCTGATTCAAGTGAAAAAATAGGTAAATTCTCTTCCCTTAATAAATTTTCGAAATCAGGCCAAGGGGAAAATGTTCGCTCACAAATTATATTATCTTCTTTATTCAATAGATGATAAATAATTTTTAACCCTAAATGAGACATACCAATTTCATAAGTATCAGGAAAAGCAGTTAATACTTTAATAGAGTCTTCTTGCCATTCCTTTTTTATAATATTATATTCATTACCAATATATCTTTCAGGGTTAGTTACCTCTATTAGTCTATCAGATATTTTTTCTCTTACGTTCATCACTTACACCTCAGTAGTACGAATTATTAAAAATGTAATTTCTTTTTTCTTATATTAATATTTAAGACAATTCCTATTGCAGTTATCGAAGTTACCAACGATGTACCTCCATAACTAATAAAGGGTAATGGAATACCGGTGATCGGCATTAATCCCATAGTCATACCAATATTTTCTACAACATGAAAGAAAAACATTGCTATAATACCAGTAACAACTAACTTACCATACCTGTCCTTAGCTTCTAAGGCAATATTAAATAACTGCCAAAACAATATAATAAATAATGTTATTACAATTAAAACACCTATAAATCCAAATTCTTCTCCTAATACAGAGAATATAAAATCAGTATGCTTTTCAGGTAAAAAATTGAGTTGGTTTTGGGTTCCTTCAAATAAGCCCTTGCCAGTTAATCTACCAGAACCTATTGCAATTTTAGACTGAATAATATTATATCCAATGCCCTGTGGATCAATATTGGGATTAATAAAAGCTATTAACCTATTCAATTGATATTCTTTTAAAAAAGGTAATGGAGTATTAAAAAAGATATGTGAGCTTATAAGAGTTATAACAGTTAAAAATCCACCACCGAAAAAACCATAAAGAAACTTTTTATTAAAACCTGCAACATAAAGCATTGCTATTAAAATTACCAATAATACCAATGCAGTACCTAAATCATTTTCTAAAATGATTAATACAAAAGGAATTAAAAAGTAAACAAATGGTAAAATCATATCTTTTAATGAATCAAGTTCATCCTTACGATCCAATATAGTAGCAAGAACTAAAACTAATACTATTTTAGAAACCTCAGAGGGTTGAAAATTTATAAAGCCAATATCAATCCACCGTCGGCCTCCTCCAATATTAGATCCATATAAATGGGTCATAAATAAAATAATTACCATTGAACCAAAGATTAGTTGATAATATTCTTTAAATATTCTATAATCGAAAAATTGAATGAAAATGGCAGCAATAATCCCTAATATAGCTGCTATTATCTGTTTTTTTAAATAAATAGAACCATTAGAATCGACTCTATTTATTTCCACCGCAGAAGATATAGCAAACATCCCAATAATAATTAATAAAATCATTGTAATGGGAATATAAATATTTATGTTTTTGAATAACTTTTTATTTAATTGCATAAATAACTTCCTTCTATTGTTCCTTCCTCCTAAGTGGGAAATTAGCAACCATAGCCATCATTTGATCTTCACGGTTGATTTCCATGTCAATTTCCCGATCATCTACATCTACATACTTTTTCATTACCTGCAATAAATCTTTCTTTAAAGACTCCATTTCAGATGGGGATAGATTTATTCTATCCTGTACTAAAATAAATTGAAGTCTTTCTTTAGCAACATTTTTACTTGAATCATCTTTTTTCTTTTTCTTTTTCAAACCTAAAAATTCTAATAAACCGATTGTAATTACCCCCTTTATTAAGAAAAACTAAATATTTTTTTAAGTTTTGTAAAAAATGACTTATCTTCTAAAGAAATAAAATTAACTTCTTGCCCCGAAATTCTGCGAGCAATATTTTTAAAAGCAGTACCAGCTTTCGGATTATCTTTTAATACAACTGGTTCACCTCTGTTAGATGAAACTACTATTATTTGATCTTCAGGTACGATTCCTTTAAGTTTAACTGCTAATATTTCTATAATATCTTCAATACTCATCATATCTCCCCGGCTAACCATCTCAGGGTTTATCCTATTAATTATTACCTCTGGATCTTTAATACCTTCAGCCTCTAATAAACCAATAATTCTATCTGCATCTCTAACAGCTGAAACCTCTGGTGTTGTAACGATTAATGCAAAATCCGCTCCAGCTATAGCATTCTTAAATCCTTGTTCTATACCAGCTGGAGAATCAATAATAACGTAATCCATATCTTCTTTTAACTCATTGACTAATGTTTTCATTTGTTCAGGTTGTACAGCTGTTTTATCTCTCGTTTGTGCTGCTGGTAATAAAAATAAGTTTTTATGTCTTTTATCTCGTATTAACGCCTGTTCTAATCTACAATTATCTTCTACTACATCTACGATATCATATACAATTCTGTTTTCTAATCCCATAACTACATCTAAATTTCTTAGACCAATATCAGCATCAATTAAACATACTCTATGGTCCATCATAGCTAATGCAGTACCTATATTAGCGACTGTAGTTGTTTTGCCGACTCCACCTTTTCCTGAAGTAATTACTAATGCTTTACCTGCCAATTTATTCCCTCCATTTTTTTATTATATTTCAAATTTTTCTACCATTATATTGCCTTCCTGAATAAAAGCTCTTTCTGGTTGAAGCTTCTTGTTTTTAGAATTTTCTTCAGGAGGCCTTGCAATTTTTTTAGATATTCTTAACTGAGTAGGATCCAATTTAAGGGCTGTTACGGAAGCTTTATCAGAACCACCCGCTCCAGCATGTACTACACCTCTAATTTTACCAAAAACTACTATATCGCCCCCTGCAACCACCTCAGCTCCAGGATTAATGTCACCGATTATTACTACATTACCTGCTTTTTTTATTTTTTGTCCAGATCTTAATGTCCTATTAATTAAATATGTTTCACCCTCATTGCTTATTTCGAGGGTATCAGTTGTTTCTCTATTAATAACATCACTAGTAAAAATTATATTTTTAACATCTTTATAACCTCTAGCAATATTTACTATTTCATTAAGTTGGTCTATTTTAAAACTACTTTCGGCAATATTTATATATAAATCTGCCCCGGCATAGAAATTAGTAGCACTCTCTACGTGATCTCTCAAAGCATCTTTTATACGCTTAAAATTTGCTTCCGGATCTAAAGATAAAACTATACCATCTTTAGCTACTTTAAAAGTAATAGGTGATTTCATAATATAATTATCCTTCCTTTTCTTATAATAAATTCACTAATAAAAAATGAAATCCTTTTCTAATTAGAAGAAAATACTTCACTAATATATTTATCTAGTTTTTCTAAATCGCTGGAATTATTATCAACAACAGTATCTGTATTTTCTCCTTCTGCTGTATTTTCTTCTCCGTTTTCTACTTTTGAATCTTTTTCAACATTGAAATACTCTTTAATTATATCCCCACCAATTGGGAGTGCATAACTACTAGAACTACCGTTTTCTATAAATATTAACACAGCAATTTGAGGTTCCTCACTTGGAGCAAATCCTCCAAACCAACCGTGACTTACATCTGTTGTACCAGACTGTGCAGTACCTGTTTTACCAGCCACACTAATCGGAAAGTCCCTAAAAGTACTTCTGGCTGTTCCGTATGAAGACATAGTGACTTCTTCCATCCCCTCATGTAGAATATTAAACAATTCCTCATTATAGTCTAATTCTTTCAAAACTTTTGGTTGCTGATGATATACAATCTCACCATCTGCATTTACAATTTTGTCTACTAAATAGGGACGATATAAGGTTCCTTTGTTAGCTATTGCTGAAATATAATTTACTAATTGGAGTGGTGTGGTTAACAAACCACCTTGTCCAATTGATAAATTTACTGAATCACCCGGATTCCAGACACCTTTATTTTCGTTGATTGGAGCAACTGGTACTTCCCCAGCTTTTTCTTCTGGTAGATCAATATTAGTTTTAGAACCCAAACCGTAGTTTAAAGCTGTTTGAACCAGCTTTTCCCCTCTATATTTTTCATATAATCTATATCCCAATTTATAGAAAATAATATTATTTGATCTAGCTATTGCTTTAGTGAAATCTAGTACTCCTTCACCTCCCGGATGCCAATTCCTAAAAGGTCTTGACCACTGAGGAACATAAAACAATCCATTTTCATCTTCAAATTCTGTTTCAGCATTTATATTTAGGAATTTTATACCAGCTGTTCCTGTTACCAATTTAAATAATGAACCAGGAGGAACTGCTGCCATAGTATTTCTATCAAGCATTGGCTTTAATGGATTTGCAGTTAATCCTTGGTAATCCTTTTCAGATAAACCCGAAGTAAATGTTGACAAATCAAAATCGGGATAACTCGCCATTGCTAAAACTTTACCATTATTAGGATTCATTACGACTGCGGATCCACCTGTTGGTGGGTATCTTTCTGGATCATCTTCAGCTTCCTTTATCAATCTTTCTATATGCCTATTTAAAATTTTCTCTGTTTTTCTTTGAAAATCCAACTCGATATTTAATATTAAATCATTACCTGGTACAGGAGCTTTCGAACCTAATTCCTTTACTTTTTCACCAAGGTTATTAACCTCGATTTGTCTAATTCCATTAACTCCTTTTAAATATGATTCATATTCTTTTTCAAGTCCTGATTTACCTATCATATCCTGAACATGATAACTACTTATTCCTTGAGTGGAATATTTTTCTAATTCCTTTTTACTAATTTCACCTACATATCCTATTATATGAGAAGCAGTTTCACTATAAACGTAATCTCTAACTGAAGACTCTCTTACTAATACTCCAGGAAGTTCTTCAGAATTTTCTAATAAGATAACCATGTTTTCTTTATCAATATTTCTTTTTAATATGAGTCCATTTCTATTATTAATATTATCTTTACTAAATTCATAATTTTCTAGGAGATTTTCATATTTTAAAGAAGTCAAGTTTGCAATGTTTTCTATTAAAGTTTCAATTTCTATTTCCGGAGAGATTTCGTTTGGTAGTAAATATAGGTCGTGGGATAATTTATTACTTACAAGTATTTCACCATCCCTATCAATAATCTTACCCCTTGGTGCACTAATTGGACGAAATGAAGTCCTATTTCCCTCGGAAAGTTTATAAAAATAATCTCCTTTGATTACTTGTAGTTGAAAACTTCTTAGTATCAATACAGCAAATATTATTAACAATATTATTTTAAAAATTTTAATTCTATCTTCCATAATATTTTTCTCCACCATAAAAAGTTTTATAAAAAATAAAATAAATAATAAATGATAATACTGCATTATATAAGGCACTTGGCAATATAACAGTCCTTATAGTAAACCAGTAATTAATACTAAATATTAATTCTTCAGATAATATAATAGCTAGTAAATAATAAACAATTGAAGTAAAAAAGGTAGCAACCGGTGCTAAAAAATAATTTCCTTTATAAAAATGACCTTCTAAAAAACCAGATATAAAAGCAAGAGGACCTTTAAGTATTGTATTTATAGAAATAAAATTGCCTAGAAAAATATCCTGCAGTAATCCCCCTATAACACCTATAAGCAAACCTGTCTTTGGTCCTTCTAAAAGCGAAGTTACCACTATTATTACCAAAAGAAAGTCAGGCTTTATTCCCCAAGGTTTATAAACGGAAAAGAAAATAACCTGCAGGATTAATCCAATTATTAGTATCAAAACAAAGATGATATTACGATTCAAAAAGAGCCCTCCTAAAAATCTTTTATAACTAATACTTCTTCAATAGTTTTTAATGAACTAAATAGTTTAATTTTGGCACTTTGGGATAATCCATAATTATCAGAATTTATTTCTTCTACTTCTCCTATAGGAAGACCTTTAGGATAATTATTGGAAAATCCTGAAGTAACAATAATATCACCTGTTTGAATGTCAGCATCCCATGAAATTTTATCCATTATATTGACTTGTTCATTATTTAACTGTCCATTAACCATACCTATAGTTCTTGACTCACTTCGTTGTACAATTCCCCCTACTGTAAATTCAGGGTCATGTATTAAAGAAATCTGAGAACTACTAGAACCTACATAAGCAACTCTACCAACTAATGAACCATTATAACTAATAACAGGCATTTTTTTTCTTATTCCATCATTGGAACCTCTATTAATAATTGCTTTATTTTCCCACAATGATGGACTAAAACCTATTACAGTAGCCCCTAATGTTTCAAAAGGAATGTGATTTTTAAATGACAAAAGATCTCTTAATCTTGTATTTTCCCTTTTATAACTTTCAAGTCTTAAATTTTCAAGTTTTAATGTAACTATTTGTTGCTTTAACCTTTTATTTTTTTCCATGACTTCATCTACATTAAATATTCCTTGCCAATAGGAAATAGTACTGTAATATAAATCAGAGAAAAATTCAACAACTGGACTTAAGGAGTTATATATTCCCCTTTCAATATATTGGAAATAAGGGATATTCATATTGAAAAAATAAAGGGCTCCTACAATTAATAGTAAAACAACCAAGATTGAGACAAATATTATTCTTCCTTTATTACCCAATTTTTACTCCCCCTATGATAATTTTTTTGGGGTGATTAAAAGGTCTTTAATTTTATCAAGTTCTTCTAATGCATTACCAGTACCGTTTACAACACAATCTAAAGGCTCTTCAGCAAGGTAAACTGGCATTTGTGTTACATCAATTAGTAAATCATCTATACCATGTAATAAAGCTCCTCCACCAGTTAAAATAATTCCTCTACCCATAACATCAGAGGCAAGTTCAGGTGGTGTTTTTTCCAAAGTACGTTTTACGGCATCTAATATATTATTAACCGGTTCTTTTAAAGCTTCTTTTATTTCTTCAGAATTAATTGTAACAGTTTTGGGTAAACCATTTACTAAGTCTCTTCCTTTAATTTCTTTAGTTAAGCCACCATTTTCTCCGGTAGCGGTTGCTGTACCTATATCAATTTTAATCTGTTCAGCGGTTCTTTCTCCAACCATCAATTTGTACTCTTTTTTAATATATTGGGAAATAGCTTCATCCATTTCATCTCCACCAATCCTGATTGAAGTACTGGTGACAATTCCACCTAATGAAATAACGGCTACTTCTGTAGTTCCTCCTCCAATATCAACAATCATATTACCGGTTGGTTCATGAATAGGTAAACCTGCTCCAATTGCAGCTGCCATTGGTTCTTCAATTAAAAATGCGCTTCTAGCTCCAGCTTGCAGTGCTGCATCAATTACAGCTCTTTTTTCTACTTCTGTTACTCCAGAAGGGACACATATAATAATTCTAGGTCGAACTAATCTATTTCTTTTATGTGCTTTACGAATAAAATGCCTTAACATAGTTTCTGTAACATCAAAGTCAGCTATAACACCATCTTTCATAGGTCTAACTGCTTTAATATTGCCAGGAGTTCTACCAATCATATTCTTAGCTTCATTACCTACTGCTAAGATTTTTCTATCTTTTTCTTTTAAAGCCACAACAGACGGTTCCCTTATAATAATACCTTTACCTTTAACATAAACAAGTGTATTTGCTGTTCCTAAATCTATTCCCATATCACGGGAAAAAGGTGCACTTAAAAAATTAAACAACTTTTATTCCTCCTTTAATAGTTCAAAATAAATTACTCTCTTTAAGGCTAATATATCTTCCATCACCAATAATTATATGATCTAATACTTCAATTCCAAGTATATCCCCTGCAGATGATAACCTTTTTGAGACCTCAATATCGTTTCGGCTGGGGGTAGGATTACCGCTAGGATGATTATGTACAACAATTATTGAAGCACAACTTTTTTTGATCGCTTTTTTAAAAACTTCTCTTGGATGGACTACGGAGCTTGCTAATCCACCTTTCGATATTAATTCTTTTGCAATCATTTTATTTTTGACATCCATCATTATCACATATAAATGTTCTTGTTTAAGATGTCGAAGCTCTGACATTAATAAAGAAGCCACATCAGAAGAAGAATTCAAAATTATTTCCCCTTGAAATTTACAACTATTAATTCTTTTGCTCAGTTCTACAACTGCACATAATTGAGTTCCTTTTGCAATTCCAATTCCTTTATTTTTCATAAATTCTTCGGGTGTGAAGTCTATTATTCCTTTTAATCCATTTGATTTATTTATCAAATTATTGGCTAATTCAACTGCTGTAATGGATTGATAGCCCGTTCTAATAATTAATGCAATTAATTCCTCAGTGCTTAGTGTATTACTGCCGTATTTAATGATTTTTTCTCTAGGTCTCTTTTCAACAGGCATCTCTTTAATAGTATATTTACTACTAGATATAATTTTGAAATTAAGTCCCCTTTCAAGTTATATGATATCAACACTAAAACTTTTTAAAGCCAAAGACAGTTTATGGATTGGAAGCCCCATAACTGTAAAGTAGGACCCTAATATTTTTTCTACAAAGATACCACCTTTTCCTTGAATTCCATAAGATCCTGCCTTGTCCATTGGTTCACCAGTTTTGATATATCTTTCTATTTCGTCATCATCTATTTTTCTCATATATACTTCAGTCATATCATAATCTATATAATGCATCTTATCATCAGCAGAAATAATTGCTAAACCTGTATAAACTTTATGATTAGTATTATTTAAAAATTTAATCATATCAAAAGCATCATTTTCATTTTTAGGTTTCCCTAATATTTTTTCATTATAAACTACTATAGTATCAGCTGCAATAATAAGTGCATCTTCTACAAAACCTGCTACTTTAGCTGCTTTATCTAATGAAATTTGTTTAACATATTCTGAAGGAGATTCTTTATCATAGCCTCTTTCATCAATGTTACTGGGCATAGCAGTAAAATTAATACCCAATCTAGTTAATAAATCTTTTCTTCTATCTGATGATGAGGCTAATATTATTTTCCTATCTTCCATTATATATCAATCCCTTTTATTTCTCTTGGTAGATAATTGTTCGTAAATATTACAACAAGCCCTATTCCAATTCCAGTAGGTAAAGCAAGTAAAATTAAATAGGGAAGATAATAAAATATTGCATCATTAGAAATAATGAAATATGCAGTAAAAATCTGTCCAATGTTATGAAAAACAGCACCACTTAAACTAATACCAATCATGCTAAACTTGTTCCTTAAAAAATAGAAAAACAAACTCATAGCTAAATAACCAAGCAACCCACCACTTAAACTCAAATAAAAATTTATCGTCATAAATGTGCCAGCTAATATAGAACCTAAAAATATCCTTAACAAAAGTATCTGTAATCCTGCTGTAAAACCAAATATAATTAACCCTAAAAGATTGGCAATATTCGCTAAACCTAATTTCGCACCTGGAATGAGAAAGGATAAAGGTATCATATTTTCAACCAAATGTAAAACTAATCCAAGCCCTACTAATAAAGCGATAATTACAATTTTTCTGGTACGCATTTAATATAACCTCATTTCAAAATATAAATGATATATTTTAAAGGCATATTTTAATAATTCAAGAAAAATAAAATATTCCCTTTATAGATGAATTCTAAATATATCACCAAGAAATCGCATCAAGTTCACTATCTGATCTTTCTATCCAAATAGAAATTTTATTGGGCACACATATTATCGAAGGTCCTGGTTTATCAATCCAACCCGTCTTTTCACATATTTTTGCCGGATCCTCTTCCGGAGCTTCTTTAAGACGAACTCGCCCATTATGAGCTTCTATAATAGATATGCCTAATGGCCCTTCTACTTCAATTTTCATAGGTTCTTCCTTATATGTATCAGATATTGGAATCCTTTGAATATTTTTGGTTCTATTTTTAATATATATATAAGCTTCTTGATCTTCTGATTGATTAAAATAGGCAGTTACAAAGGGGTATACAATCATTATAATCGAAAAAACCACTATTAATAGTATTAATATCTTGTCAGATATAGTTAAATATTTATTGAGTTTATCCAATTAAATCCCCTTTCCTAATCGTTACTATTTTAACATTTTTTGATGAAAATGTCTATCTAAAAGTAAAATTAAAAAACTGCTTGATAATCAAAAACCCGAGCTTAATAGCCCGGGTTTATCAACAAGTTATATTTTTATTTCTAATTATTTGCTTTTTTATCTTTATATATAACTTTAATAGCTTTATCTACTTTGCAAACTTCTGCACATAAGCCACATTGTACACATTTATCCTGATCAATTTCATGAACTTCTTTTAACTCTCCATCAATGGCATCCACTGGACAAGCTTTAGCACATCTAGTACAACCTACACAATTATCCGTTATTATAACTTTTTCTATTAAACGACCACTGAATTCAATTGTTCCGGTAGGACATTTTTCTGAACATATTCCACAGTTAATACATTTTTCATAATCAATCACTGCTAAATTGTCTTCCATTGTTATCGCATCAACAGGACACGCTTTTGCACAAAGCGAACATCCAATACAGCCTACCTCACATATTTTAGAAACTACTTTACCAGGATCATGTGAAGAACATCGAATATGGTTTAATTTATCTTCTGGAGCTAAAGTAATTATGTTTTTAGGACAAGCCTCTACACATTTACCACAGCCTATACACTCTTCTTTATCAATAATTGGCAAACCATTTTCACTCATTGTAATAGCGTCAACTGGACAAATTGCTGCACAATCTCCATAACCCAAACAAGAATACTTACAGCTTTTTGTATCTCCATTAATCAAATTTGCCGCTTTACATGTTTTTATACCACTATAATCTGAAAGTTTCTTGGTTTCCTTGATCCCGCCGCCACATAATAATTGAGCTACGACAGTTTCACTAGATTCACTTTCTACACCAAGAATCTCTGCTATTTTATCAGCAACCACCTCACCACCTACAGGGCAGCCATTAATTTCAGCATCTCCATTTATGACAGCTTCAGCAAAGCTGCTACAACCTGCATAACCACAGGCTCCACAATTTGCACCCGGTAGTACTTCTTCTACTTCTTGGACTCTTTCATCAACTTCTACATGGAATTTTTTTGAAGCAATTCCTAGCCCCAAAGCTAATAATGCTCCAATTCCTCCCATGCTTAAAATAGAATATAAATAGACAGGATCCACTTTGTCACCTCCAACATATATGTATTAAATTGAAATTAGTCCTGAAAAACCCATAAAAGCCATCGCCATTAATCCAGCTAATATTAATGTGATTGGTACTCCTTTTAATACTTCAGGCACATCTCCAAATTCTAATTTTTCTCTTAAACCAGCCATTAGTACAATTGCAAGTGTAAATCCTATTCCTGCACCTAAACCAAATACTACACTAGTTATAAAATTATATCCGTTTAATGGAATTAATAATGCTAATCCTAAAATCGCACAATTTGTTGTGATTAAAGGTAAAAATATTCCCAATGCTTTATATAAAACTGGACTAGACTTTCTAATAAACATCTCCACAAATTGAACCAAAGAAGCAATTACTATGATAAAAGAAACGTATCTTAAAAAGGGTAGATTGAATGCTACCAGTATATATGTATTAATTAACCAAGTAGCTGCAGCTGTTAAGGTCATTACAAATGTTGTAGCTAAGCCCATACTAAATGCGGTTTCTACCTGTTTAGATACTCCTAAAAAGGGGCAAATTCCTAAGAATTTAACTAAAATAAAGTTGTTAACTAAGACAGTACTCAAAAAAACTAATAAAACAACCCGGAATTCTTCTACCATTAGTTACCCCTCCTTTTTAAATAATTCATTAATCCTACTAAAATTCCTAAACTGATAAATGCTCCGGCAGGTAAGACCATAATAACCATGGGTTGATACCAACTTCCTAAAATTTCGATTCCAAATATAGAGCCCATTCCTAATAACTCTCTTACAGCACTTAATAAAACTAAAACCCAGGTAAATCCTAAACCCATCCCCAAAGCATCAGCAATCGCTCGATGAGTAGGGTTTTTTGATGCAAATGCTTCTTGACGACCTAAAATTAAACAGTTAACCACAATTAGTGGAATAAATAAACTTAAAGATGCGGCAATATCTGGAAAAAATGCTTTCAAAAAATAATCTGTGAAAGTAACAAACGTTGCAATAATTAAAATGAAACTAGGAATTCTAACGTTGTTAGGTATGTAATTTTTAAAAGTTGAAATTACAATCTCTGAGGATAATAATACAAAAGATGTGGCAATCCCCATAGCTAAACCATTTTCAACAGTATTTGTTACTGCTAAAGTAGGACACATCCCAATAACTAAAACTATAATTGGGTTCTCTCTCCAGAGACCATTTTTGAAATCAACAAATAATTTTTTCAACATTACGCCCCACCTCCATATACATCTTGTATTTGTTCAATAGCATTTTCCACTATTTTTGCAACACTTTTAGAAGATATTGTAGCACCAGCTATTGCTTCCACTTCTAATTCGGACTGGGGTTCTCTTTTAACAACATTATAATCACCAAATGGTTTATCTATATAATTTTCTTTATAATCATCACCAGTTATTCTGGCCCCTAAACCTGGGGTTTCTTCGTGTGTTAATATTTTTATTCCATAAACTTTTTGCGAATTCAAATTAACACCAACCATTAATTCTATAATATTTTGATAACCCGGTCCTGAAGCAATCATGGCCACACCAGTTCTATTTCCTCCAGAGTTATATCCTTCGAAAAAGATCTGACCTTCTTTTTCTACTTCTTCATATTCCTGCGCTTTGGGAATCACATCCCTTAAGGCTTCTTCTCGGGCTTCCATTTGATGTTGTTCTATATAGGGAGTTGTCCACTGATATACAAAAGATAAAGCGATTGCAGAAATTATACCGATTACTGTTAAAGTCAAAATTAGTTTACTTATTTTTGTATCCATTTACTTCACCACTCCCAAAGTTCTTGGTTTTAGATATCTGTCTAAGAGAGGTACAGTTGTATTCATTAAAAGTATCGAATACATAACACCTTCTGGATAACCGCCCCATAATCTAATAAGAGCAACTAATAAACCGGCTCCTATACCAAAAACCCATCTTGCTTTTTTGGTAACTGGAGATGTTACCATATCAGTTGCCATAAAAAAGGCACCTAAAATTAAGCTGCCCGCAAATACATGAGCGATAGGATTTGCTCCGCTTAAAAATGTAACTACTATAACAGTAGAGATCATACTTGTAGGAATTCTCCAGTTTATGTATCCTTTATATATTAAATAAGCAGCTCCTAATAATAGAGCTAAAGCAGAAGTTTCACCTAAGGAACCTCCTGTATTACCAATAAATAAATTCCAAATTCTTAAAGCTTCACCATTAGAAATCCTGCTTAAAGGAGTAGCTGTTGAAGTTCCATCAATCACCCAGGTAGTCATTAATACAGGATATGATGCAGTTAAAAACGCTCTACCTATTAAAGCTGGATTAAAAGGATTATGACCAAGTCCTCCAAATACTTGTTTTCCCAACCCAATAGCAACAACACTACCTAAAAAAGCTGTCCATAAGGGAATTGAAGGGGGTAATGTTAAAGCCAGCAATAAACCTGTTAAAACAGCACTTCCATCATTAATAACAAGGTCTTTATTTCTTATTTTCAAAAAAGAATATTCAGTTACAATAGCTCCTATAATACTAACAGCAACTATAAGCAAAACTCTAAAACCGAAAAAATATGTTGCTGCTATAACTGCAGGTATCAGAGCATATACAACTGTCCACATTATTTCTTCAACAGATGTTGAATCCTTAATATGTGGATTTGGTGTAACGATTAGCTGTTCATTATTCATAACTATCCTCCTTACTGTGATGATTTTTTTAATTTCATGTCTTCCATTTTCCCAATCCTAATGTAGTCTAGTAAAGGTCTATCCGCAGGACAAATATATGAACAAGAACCACATTCAATGCAGCTTTGTACATTATATTTATCGAGTTCATCATATCTTTCATATTGTGATAAATCAGATAATTTTAATGGTAACAAATACATAGGACAGGAATCCACACATCTAGCACATCTAATACAAGGTTGAGGATCAAACTTTTTCACACTATCCTTATGTAAAACTATAATACCCGAAGTACCTTTTACTGTTGGCACATTAGTACTATGTTGAGCAGCACCAGTCATAGGTCCACCTAAAACTATTTTCCCAGGATCACCTTCAAAACCACCAGCTTCGTTAATTAAGTCACTTACTTTAGTTCCAATTCTATAGTATAAATTAGTAGGCTCTGTTATTCCCTCACCGGTTATAGTAATTGTTCTCTCAATTAAAGGTTTCCCTTCTGTAATAGCTTCAAATACAGCAACTGCAGTAGTAATATTATTAACAATAACTCCCACATCAAGGGGTAGCCCTCCCTCAGGTACTTCTCTATCTAAGAGAGCTTTAATAAGCATTTTTTCGCCACCTTGAGGATACTTTGTTTCAAAAACTTCAACTTCAATATTATCTTCTTGTTCTACTGCTATCCTCATATTAGAAATTGCTTTGGGCTTATTATCTTCTATACCAATAACTCCTTTTTCTACATCAGCTGCTTTCATCATTAATTTCATTCCTGAAATAACATCACTCGATCTTTCAATCATCATTCTATTATCTACATTTAAAAATGGTTCACACTCAATACCATTCAATACAAAATATTCTACATCTTTATCTTCAGGTACAGATAACTTAACATGAGTAGGAAACATTGCACCACCAAGTCCAACAATTCCAGCTTCTCTTACAGTATCTATTATTTCTTTAGAAGTTAATTCATCAATATTTTTATCGGACTTTAAGGTGTCATCGATTACATCCTCATCATCAGATTCAATAATTATTGATTCAGTTTTTTGACCGGAAGGGATTAATACCTTTTGAATTCCCTTTACAGTTCCAGAAACCGAGGCATGTATAGGAGCAGCTACAAAACTATCGGTATCTGCTATTTTCTGCCCCATTTTTACATGATCTCCTTTTTTAACTAATGGTTCTAAAGGAGCACCAATATGTTGTTGTAGGGGTATAACTACTTCCTCAGGTCTACTTGCCTTTTTTAATGGCTTATTTTTAGTTAATTCTTTATGATATTCAGGATGAATTCCCTGTTTAAAAGTAAGAACACTCATTTTTTCACCTCTATTTTAGAATATTTTAATTTTAAAACAACTAATATAATTCTATAATATGTAATCTTATTCTGCAAATTATTTCACAATAAAAGTATCATAACCTAAGTTTGTTAATTCTTTTTCGATTTTTTCTGTTTCTTCTCGAGTCTCTTTACCAATAACTCTAACTTTATAATTAGCTGCTTCTTTAATTATAACATTATAACCTTCATCTGCAAGTTCATTTCGAAAGCTTATAGCATTAGACCTATTTGAAAAGGCACCTACCTGAATTTTAAATAAGTTATCATAATTGTCATTTTGAGTTGTGGTATTAGTTTGTTGCTGGGCTTCAGTTTCCTCAGTTTGAGAAGATTCATTTGCTTGAGTTTGTTCAGAAGTAATTTCCTGATTATCATTACTTATCTGGGTTTCTTCCGTTGCTTTATTTTCTGTTTGAGCTATCTGCTCATTTCCTCCCTTCATCCATTGCAGGAGGTTCACCCCAACTAAGTAACCAACAAATAAACATATCACTGCCATCACAATTACAACTAAAGTTAAGGATTTATTTTTTTTCTTGGCCATTCTCCAAACCTCCTTCGCTTAACATATATAAATAAAATCTGGCTTCAGCTACCGTATAAAGAGACCCAGTAATACATACTAAATCATCTTTTTTTAAATTCTTAATAATCTTTTTAATGGTAATATAAATATCAGGGTATACTTTGCTTTTAATCTTTTTGTTCTGCACATATTCGTTAATTTTTTCAGGATTTAATGACCGCTCATTTTGATTTTTTGTTATATATATTTTTAATTTTTTATTATCTAAACTATTTATAATATCTATCATTCTTTTATAATTTTTATCTTTTAAAATACTCAATAAAAATATAATATTTTTGCTACTAGACACATTTTGATTTAAAAATTCAACTAATCTTTCCATCCCATCTATATTATGAGCTCCATCTAATAATATATCAGGATCTCTTTGAACCATCTCTAATCTACCAGGCCATCTACATTTTTCTAGACCTTGATAAATATTGCAAGGTTTTACAGAATATTTTTTTGGTAAAGATTCCAGTGCCCTTATAGAAAGTCCAGCGTTTTTTACCTGATGCTCACCTAATATATTTAATTTTAACTGTTTTAGTTTTTTATTCTCATAATAAATATTAAAAATTTGTTTTTCTAAACTTTTATCTAATAGTTCAATTTCCTTTTTATAATTAAATTTTATTAATTCACTATTTTGTTCTTTTGCTTTCTTTTTAAAAACTTTCAATACATCTTTATTTTTTTCTGCTGTAATAACAGGTGAACCAGTTTTTATAATACCCGCTTTTTCATAAGCTATTTGTTCAATTTTAGGTCCTAAAATATCAGCATGCTCATAGCTAATATTGGTGATTATACTCAGGAGTGGTTTATTTATAGCATTAGTAGCATCCAGTCTACCACCTAAACCTACTTCTAAAATACCAATATCTATTTCCCTTTCATAAAAATACATAAATGCAATAACTGTAATGATTTCAAAAAAACTCGGCTCCTTAATACTTATATCGTATTTAGGATTATCAAATATTTCTTTTAATTTTGTTACAATTGATTGGAGCTCATTTGTGGAAATAGGATTATTATTTATGGTAAATCTTTCATTAAAGTGAACAAGTGGTGGAGATATGTACGTTCCTACTTTATATCCCGCATCTTTTAAGATACTTGTTAAAATTGCAGCAGTCGATCCTTTACCGTTAGAACCTCCAATATGTATATAATTCACTTGATCCTGCGGATTATCCAGATAAGCTAACATTTTTTTGACTCGCTTAAGTCCTGGATTAAACCCACCTTTTTTACCATATTTTTTGAATTGAGATATAAATTCATAGGGATTCATAATACCATTCCTTATAGATTAATTTATAAATTTAAGTGCTCTCTTGAATATATCAATAATTTGAAATATAATATAAACAACAAAGGGGGATAAAATAGTGAATAAAACATTACTTATTTCATTCATTTCATTATTTTTAGCACAATTTATTAAAATATTTACTATTAAACCATTCTCACTAACTAGTATTATTGGGTCAGGTGGCTTCCCAAGTTCCCACTCTTCTTTTGTTGCCACTTTAACTACTCTAATTGGTCTTAAACATGGTTTTAATTCCGACCTATTCACCGTAGTTCTGATATTTTCAATGATTGTCACTTATGATGCAGGCGGTGTCAGAAAAGCTGTTGGGGATCAAGCAAATGTGTTAAATAAATTAATCAATCACCTAAATGTTAAAAATATTGAAAGAGATCCAGAATTATTAAAGGAAGATCTTAAGGAATTAATCGGTCATACTCCTCTTGAAGTTTTTGCTGGTGTAATCCTGGGAGTTTCAATTGCATTAATTAGCTTTTATTATTTTTATTAAAAGTATTTTCTAGATAATTATATACTTCCTCACTTCCTTTTAATAAACCTAATGCTCTCTTTCTTCTAATTATTTCAAGAATATCACCTATTATTTTACTTTCTTGCAAATCAAGGATTTCTTTTATTTGTTCCCCATCAATTATTTTGGGTTTAGTTCTTTTATGCATTAACTTTAATTTTTCGACAATATAAATTACCTTATCTTTGATATCTTCGTTCCTCTTTGTGCTTTCAAAATAACTTAATAATAAATATTTAATATCATCAGGATATATATCTTTAATAAATAAATCCTGATATATTAATTGAACTTGTTTATTATACAAAACCATATTTTTTAATATCATTTTACAGGACCAGAGATGGTCTTTAAATATTTTTACATCTTTTTTACTAAAAGTATAATTAAGAAAAATATTTTCTACCTCATCAATTGTAACTACATTTTTTATAATTGGGAGTAAAAATAATTGTAATAAATTAAAAAGATATTTTTTCATCCTCAAATTTCGTAAAACTCTTTTTTCTAAAATATATTCATTTTGTTTCAGTAAAATTTCTTTCTGTTTGCTTCTTTCATATGTATTGATATTAAACAAATATCTCATCAATTTACTGTTCAAAAAATTATGTAAAGTTTTACTTTTTAATTTATTATTCAATAATTTTATTAATTCCTCTTTTATTCTTTCATTTTTTGTGGATTTTATCAACTTTAAATTGTTATTAATTATTCTCAAAGTATTCTGATCAATATTAAATTCTAGATTATTTGAAAATCTATAAGCCCTTAAAATCCTTATAGGATCATTTACTATAAAATCACTTTTTACCATTCTCAATACATTATTTTCAATATCCTTTATACCAGCATAAGGATCAATCATTTTATCTTTTTCTATATAATATCTATTATCTATTTGAGACAATTCATCTAGTTTAACTGCAATAGAATTACAAGTAAAATCCCTGCAGCCAAGATCTTGATGGAGATCCTGGCCTACAGGGTTAGAAAAATCTATACAAATATTATCATCAGGTATTACCCGATAAACTCCACGTACTTCATCTAAAACAATCTTCTTTTTGTTTATTTTTTTAGAAAACTCATCTACAACAGAATCTAAGTCTGACATAACTAATAAATCAATATCTTTGATTTTATTATCCATTAGATAGTCTCTTATAAATCCTCCAACTATATATATTGTATGTTGTTTTGAGATATTTTTTAATATAGAAAGATAATTCATAGAGTCCACCTTTTATATTATTCAGTTAATTTAGAAACTATCTTATCAGCATCAAATCCGTAATGAGAAGCAACTTCATTACCAGGAGCACTTGCACCAAATACTTCTTGACTTACCATGACATCATCTTTTGATAGAAGTCTATACCAGCCATTTCCAACTCCAGCTTCAATTGCTATAACCTTTTCACTAGGGTTTCCAATAAGTTCATTTATATAATCTTGCCCTTGTTCTATTAATATATTTCTCTCTGGTACTGATACTATGCGACTATTAATACCATTTTCCTTTAACTTATCAGCTACTTCTTCAGCTAAAGAAACTTCACTACCACTTGCCAAAAATGTATACTGATAATTATCATTTCCGCTTCTAATTAAATAACCACCTTTTCCAAAGTTACTTATACCATTATCTTTTTTCACAGTTGGTAAACTCTGTCTAGTAAATACTAATGCAGTAGGACCTTCAGTCCTTTTTATAGCAGCTATCCAAGCTTCCTTTGTTTCTTCGTCATCAGCAGGTCTATATACTTTCAAATTAGGTATAGACCTAATTGCCTCTAATTGTTCTACTGGTTGATGAGTTGGACCATCTTCACCTATATGGATTGAATCATGGGTAAACACATAAATAACAGGTTGTTTCATAAGGGCAGCTAATCTGATTGCTGGTCTCATGTAATCAGAGAAGACCAAAAATGTAGCTGCAAAAGGTCTAACACCACCATGTAATGACATACCATTTACTATACCACCCATAGCATGTTCTCTCACTCCAAATCTAAAATTACGACCTTTATAATTATTTCTCTGAAAGTCTGTATATTTATCTAGATAAGTTTTTGTAGATGGAGCAAGGTCGGCTGATCCTCCAATTAGATAATCCATTTTTTCAGCAATTGTTCTAATTGCCGCTCCAGAAGCTTTACGAGTAGCGATAGGAGTATCTATTTCTAGGTTTCGAACTTTATCTTCTAAACCTTCCTCAACTTCTAAATTAAATGCTTTCTTCCATTCCTGGTAAAGATCTGGGTATTTAGCTTTCCACTTTTCAAATTTTTCAACCCATTTTTCCTTACTTTGTTTTAAAATCTCTTTTCTTCCCTCAAAATATTCTTTCACTTTATCAGATATATAAAATTCTTTATTAACAGGTAAATCAAAAAATTCTTTTAATCCCGTGATATCTTCTTCTCCTAAAGGAGAACCATGTGCATCACTTGTATCCTGCTTATTAGGAGCTCCATAAGCAATATGAGTTTTTGCCACGATAAGAGAAGGCTTAGTAGGTTCGGATTGTGCTTTCATGATAGCTTTTCTTAAATCATTAATATCATGACCATCAACATCATCTATTACCTGCCAATCATAAGCTTTAAACCTATCTGATACAGATTCTGTGAAAGTTAAATCTGTGGAACCTTCTATAGAAATACTGTTATCATCATAAATTGCAATAAGTTTTCCTAAGCCTAAATGACCAGCTAAAGATGCAGCTTCAGAACTAATACCTTCCATCATACAACCGTCACCCATAATTGTATAGGTGTAATGGTCTACAATCTCAAAATCTTCTTTATTAAATTTATTAGCAAGATGTCTTTCAGTTATTGCCATTCCAACAGCATTTGCAATGCCCTGACCTAAGGGTCCAGTTGTTGTTTCCACCCCTTCAGTCTCAGAATACTCTGGATGTCCTGGTGTTTCTGAACCTAACTGTCTAAAATTTTTCAATTCTTCTAAGCTTAAATCATAACCACTTAAATGTAACAATGAATATAATAACATTGATCCATGACCGGCCGATAATACAAAACGATCTCGATCTGGCCACTTAGGACTTGTTGGATCATGTTTTAATACTTCTCCATAAAGCAAGGACCCAATTTCTGCACACCCTACCGGCATCCCGGGGTGACCAGATCCCGCTTTCTCTACAGCATCAACAGATAAACCACGTACTATATTTGCAACTTCTTTAAGCACTGTAAAACCTCCTATTGTAATTATCAATATAATATTTTTATTCACAGAGGGGACTAAATCTCATAGCTTTTCCCGCTAATTGGCAAATTTAAATTAGCCAAAACTCTTTCTATTAATACTCCCTCTCTTTCAGGAAAATCATAACCATAAGTTGTTCTAACTGCCATTGAAATAAATTGAACGGCTCTATCAATAGCCATCGGGAGGCTGTCCCCGGTTAATATACTCCCAACTAAAATACTAGTAAACAGATCACCTGTACCTGGGAAATTAGCCGGGATATAATCGCAATCTACCTTCCAAAATCGGTTTTCATTCTTTTGATAGAATAATACAGATGTTCTTTCTTTTTTATTATATCCTGGCACACTTGTAATCACAACCATCTCTGGTCCAAAAGAAGCTAACTCTTTCAACCAATTTTTGGCAGTATCGTCACTTTTAATCTTGTTTTCCTCTTTATCCAATAAAAATTTCGCCTCAGTAATATTTGGAGTAATAATATCGGCATTTTTTACCAATTTACGCATCTTTTTTACCATTTTTGATCCAAAAGTATCATACGTCTTCCCATTATCTCCTAAGACTGGGTCTATAATAACATATTGTTCTTCTCTTTTAAATCTTTTTATGAAATCTATAACAATTTCTATTTGTTTTTCCGACCCTAAAAAACCACTATAAATCGCTTCAAAATCAATGTTTAAATTATCCCAATGTTTGATATATCCCGGTAATTCTTCAGTTAAATCAATAAATTTATAATCTTTAAAACCACCAGTATGAGTTGATAAAACAGCAGTTGGCACTGGACAGGGTTGAATACCCATTGTAGCCAAAACTTCAATTACAGTAGTTAGGGAACCTCTACCATAACCTGAAATATCATGTATAGCTGCTACTTTTGGGACTGGATTCCTCAATTTAAAAACACTCCTTTATCCAATAGTACTACCGCTTTCAATATTTTTATCATCAAAATCTTTTGGTCTTGCATATGACATTACTCTACAATTTCTACCGATTTGTACATTATTAGGAATAATCGCCCTTTTAGCAATTATATTAAGTCCATTAAATAACAATTCTGGTTTTTCTTGATTTGAAGTCAAGTCATCACCAAAACCGATATGACAATTTTCTCCAATTTCTACTTCTTTATCTATTATTGCTTTATCTATAACAGAGTTCTTACGTACTACCGTATTATTAAAAATTACTGAATCTCTAACTACTACATTTTCCTCAATATATACCCCCGGTGAAATAACAGAATTTTCAACAGTTCCATTTATAATGGCCCCATTAGATAATAAGCTATTACTTGTTTTACTATTTGGTCCAAACTTCACAGGAGGATTTTCAACACTCTTAGTATGAATTCTCCACCCTTCTTCATATAAGTTTAATTCAGGCATAGCATCAGTTAAAGACAAATTGGTCTCCCAAAATGAATCTAATGTTCCAACATCTCTCCAATAACCCTCATATTCATAAGCATAAACATCATTTTTATCAATCATCGGTGGTAGAACATGGTGACCAAAATCAGATTTATCAGCACTGCAATATTTTTCTAAAGCTTTAATTAATACATCTGTTGTAAACACATAAATTCCCATAGAGGCCAAATTATCAGGTGGATTATCTGGTTTTTCTAGAAAATCTATTATTTTCCCAGTTTTATCTGTATTTAAAATACCAAATCGACTTGCATCCTTTTTTGGGACCCTTTGAGCTGCAATAGTTAAATCAGCATTACGGTCTATATGTTCTTCTACCATTTTATCATAATTCATTTTATATAGGTGATCACCTGATAATATTAATACATATTCCGGGTCCTGACTTCTTAAATAGCTTAAATTTTGATATACAGCATGAGCAGTACCTTTATACCAACCACCCTCTTTTCCTGTATAGGGCTGGAGAATAGTAATACCACCATATTTACGGTCTAAATCCCATGGTTTACCAATCCCAATATGGTCATTCAAAGAAAGTGGTAAATACTGGGTTAAAACCCCAACATTAAATATTCCTGAATTAACACAGTTACTTAAGGCAAAATCAATTAGTCTATATTTTCCTGCAAAAGGTACACTTGGTTTTGCCCTATGTTCAGATAAAATATCCAACCTACTACCTCTTCCTCCTGCAAGAATTAAAGCAAGTGTTTTCAATTTATACTCCCCCCCTGATTATATAATATATTTTTAAATTCTTTTCTTCCTTATAATTTTATAATTTCTACAACAACTGTTCAAATCCTTTATTAAATAAAGCATGTCCTAAGTCCTTTTAATTGATTTTATTATCGATATAATTAATATTTTAAATCTATTATTTAATTTTTTTAATTTAATTCTTGACATATTTAATATTATTAAGTATAATTATCATATAATTTAATTAATAGGAGGAACGACTGTGAAAAAATCTAATATAAAACTGTTTCATAACAAAGATTTTTTATTATTGTTTTTAGGTGGATTTGTATCTAGAATTGGTAACGGCATTCATTACATAGCTTTAATATGGTTTGTATTAGAGATTACCGGCAGTGGTTCTGCAACAGGTCTAGTTCTTCTTCTTTCAACATTACCCGGCGTTATTTTTGGTCCTTTTAGTGGAGTGATAGCTGATAAATTCGATCGCAAGAAATTAATAGTTTCAATGGATATATTAAGAGGTTTTATTGTTCTTTGGTTAGGCTATACTATATATATGGGAGTTGCAAATTTCTTCCATATCAGTTTAGCTACAATTCTAATAGCAATTTGTACTTCCTTATTTAACCCAGCTCTCACAGCCTCAATACCAAATATAGTTGATGATAGCTTATTACAAAAAGCGAATTCATTAAATCATTTTAGTATAAACTTTACTCAAATAATTGGAGCAGGAGTTGGTGGTGTTTTAATAGGAGTATATGGAATATCTGGCGTCTTTTTTATAAATGGAATTTCCTTTTTAATCTCGGCCTTTTCAGAATTATTCATTAATTTACCAGAAATTAAAATAGAAAAAGAAATGAAAAAAAGCCCAACTATACTCAATGAAATAAAGTTTGGACTTGATTTTCTATGGGGAAAAAAGGAAATTGTGGCCCTTTTTACCATAGCTATCTTTTTAAATTTTCTTTTTACTGGGTTAATGATGTTAGGAATACCTTATATATTTAAAGAAATATTGGCTGTCAATAGTAGATCATATGGTTTTGCTCAGTCCGTATTTCCAGCTGGAGCAGTAGTAGGTTCAATAATCTTAAGTCAAATTCCGGAAATCAGAAATTATTATAAAGTGTTATTATATTCTCTAAATATTCAAAGTTTATTATTACTAGTACTAGGATTACCTTTTATACCATATTTTTTGATAAACACTACCACAATGAAAATTTATTATTTAATAATGTTAGTTTTATTTATAATTGGTATCTTTAATGCGGTAATAAATGTACCAATTGGAATTTTACTACAAAGATTAATACCAGATAATCTGCGGGGAAGAATTACAGGATTATTATCTACTATGACCCAAGCTCTTGTTCCAATATCTCTAGCATTGACAGGATATTTACTTGATATACTACCCATATATACTCTATTTATTGGTGGGGGAGTATTGGCCTTGGCTTTAACATTATATATAACAAAAGTACCCGACATGCATAAATTAGATTATTCAAAGCAAAATACTTCAGAACAAATTAATCTTTCTACAAGTACACTTGATGCATAAATACATTTTGCATAAAAAACAAAGCAATATATGAAATTAATAAAGCCAACAAAGGCGTAAAGATCCAACCCATACCAATTTTACCCAGCAACTTATAATTTACGTTTCTCCCTCCTTTTGCCAATCCTATTCCCATCACAGCTCCGACAACAGCTTGTGATCCGGAAACGGGCACCAAGGGAAAAGTTGGCAATCCAAGGGTTAATAAAATAGACTGCAGTCCTTCTGAAGCAAACACAAACAAGACTGTAGAACTAGAGAGAACTACTATGAGAGAGGCCACCGGGGAAATTTTAAAGATACTTCTCCCTACGGTGGTCATAACTCTTTTAGAATAGGTAAATACCCCAACTGAAATTGCTATCCCACCGAGTAAAAACAATGTTTGTGTATTAGATAGTGTTAGTGGCCCTATTTTTAAACTTCCTAATGTTGAAGTTTGTGTAAAAACCCCCATAACATTGGCTATATTATTAGCTCCTAAACTATAAGCTCCAAAGGCTCCTACCAAAATAAGTCCGAAACGAGTATACATATCTACTTTAATCAAATGTATTTTAAAATTATTAATTAAATATTGAGCTATTTTGAAAAATATAATTGCAAATATTGCTGATAATATTGGTGAAAACACCCAAGTTCCTACTATTTTGGATAACACATCAAACTGGGTATCATAACCGCTAAAAATATTCCAACCTATTATCGCACCCACTATAGACTGTGTTGTAGAAACAGGTAGTTCATAACTTGTCATTAAGTAAACAGTTATTCCTGCTGCTAAAGCAACTACAAAAGCTCCGGGCAATGTATTTATTGCTCCTAGGGTTCCTAATGTTTCAGTTGTTCCTGCACCTCCTACTACAGCACCAATTATCACAAAGACACTTATTATAATTGCAGCAGTAGAAAATTTCACCATCTTTGTAGAAACAGCAGTACCAAATAAATTGGCAGCATCATTAGCTCCCAAGGACCATCCGAGGAATAAACCACTAGATATAAAAAGTAAAGCCCCCATAATACTCAATCCTCCATTATCCTAATTATTCTATACAGTTCTTTTAATTGCTGCTACTGATAATTGTTCACTTATCTCCTCAGCTAAATCAGAAAAATATGCTAATCTTTCTGCAAAATGTCTTAAATGCACCTTTTTACTAAATTCCTCGAATTCTTTAGAATTAAAAACTTTTCTTTTTATTCTTTCCTCAATTTTATCTGCTTCATGTTCATAAAAGTGAACTTTATTTACATAATCACTAACCATTGAAATTTCTTCGAAATATGCTCTCATTCCCTTTACAACTTCTTCTGCAGAATTTAATGATTGTTTTGCTAAATCCTTAAATTCGTTTTTCACGAAATCTTTGATCACTGGTTTTTCTATTGAAAACTGCATTAAAACCTTTTTACATAAATCAACTTCATTATCCATATTCTCTAGCAATGACAACACATCACCCCTGGCTTCAGGAAGTAACATATAAGTATATAATTTATATTTGATATCTTTTAAAAGTTCATCTGCCTTATTTTCAACGTCCAAGATATCATCTAAATCATCTTCAAATAAATCAAAATGACCATTAAAATACCTATTAATATCTCTTTTAAATAATAAAAAACCTTCTTCTACAGTGTCTAGGTATTCATTGATATCTTTTTGTAATTCCTGGGATTTATTAAACACAAATTTTTTCATGAAATTATCCCCCCATTTTTTTAGATAAATAACCTTCCGGCATATTTATAATTACAATACCTATGGAAACTAAAGCCAAAGCTAATACAGCATTTAAACTTACTGATTCAGTAATAATGAATATTGCAGATAAAAAGACTCCACTTACAGGTACAATAAATTTGTAAATAGTAATATATCCAACCTTATTAAATTTTATCAAACTATACCAAAGTCCAAAAGCAGCAGCAGAAATAAAAGCCAAATATATTAAAAGTAAACCACTTTTCAAATTAAAATTTATTGTTTCAATACTACTACCACTAAGCGCAATAAAAAATAATGTGATAGAACCAAAAAGCATTTGATAAGCAGTGATTATCATTATATCCATATTTTTGGATAAGGATTTAACATATAAGATAGCAATAGTACTCATCACTCCGGTCATTATAATAAATCCTTCTCCAGTAAAATTAAATATAAAATTAAGATTTCCTCTATTTATATTAATAATTATTACTCCTGTAATACCCAATAAGAGCCCAAATGATTTAATTTTATTCAATTTATCATCATGATAAATAAAATGGGAAGCTATTACTGTAAAGAAAATACCAGAAGTTACTAAAATTGAAGCCTTTACACCTGTAGTCTTAGCTAGACCATTATAAAAGAAAGCATATTGGGCAAAGGTCTGAATTAAACCTAAAGTTAATAAATGTAAATAATCGTTTCTTTTTAATTTTAAACGTTTAATACCTGATTTTAATATTATAAAAATAAATAACATAAATGACGCCAACATAAACCTATATGAAGCAAATAACATCTTGACAAAAGCACCACTGTTTTCAATTTCTAATAGTGAATAACTTACCTTTAAAGAGGGAAAGGCACTACCCCATAATATGCATGCTAAAATCGATAATATAACAACACTATATTTGTTGGTAAAAATATTAAATTTTATTTTATCCATTTTATGTCTCCTTACTGGCAATTTTACTCCGTTTTTTCTGATTTGTATTTATTGCCCTAAATATTCCATATAATATTAATACTCCTCCAACCATAGTTGCACCAGTTAAAGTTTCTTTCAAAATGACTAAAGCTAAAATTGTAGTTATTATAGGTTCCCCTAAAATAGCTAAAGACACAATCGTAGCAGGTACATACCGAATTGATAAATTCAAAATAGAATGACCAATCAAGGTCGGTCCTAAAGCTAAAAGAAAAATATAAAAATAGCTTATATTGCTATAACCAGTAAATGACCCACCCGAAATTAATACAAATATAAATAAAAAGAAAGCGCAGTATGTATATACTATATAGATATAAGGTATATATTTAATCTTTTTACGAAAACTTCTCCCTAAAAACAGGTAACAGGCAGCTAAAAAAGCTGCTAAAACAGCTAACATATCTCCATAAAATCTTGTCAAAATAATATGAAAATCTGAATAACTTATTATTATACTACCTAATAAAGCAAACCCTACTCCTGCTATCGCACCTTTTCTGATATCCTCTTTTGCAAATAAATATTCCATTAAAAGGGTAAATAAAGGTTGAATTGCTATAAATATTACTGCATTAGCAACATTAGTTAATTGAACAGCAGATATCCACGCATAAAAATGTAAGGCAAGTAAAAATCCCACTAAAGCTGGCCTAATATCTAAAAAGTATTTTAAAGAATTACTGTATTTGTAAAAAAAGTAAGGAGTTAAAATGATCATTGTTATAAAAACTCTATAAAAAGCAATAACTAAAGCTGGAGCTGTTATCACTTTTATAATAATACCAGAAAAAGATATTATAAAGACACCTATTGCTAAAATAATATATATTTTTAAATCATTTTCACTTAACTTCATATTAGATTACTCCTAGTTGATTTTCGAATAGTTATTTTCTTTATTTAAAATAATTTCTTTATCCTTATGTTCAAATTGTATACTTTCTCCTTCTAACAATTCATATTCAATGAAATTTTCCCTCACATGAACCTCTAATAAAGAACCTTTATAATTGATTTTAAATCTATAGCCATCCCATTTTTCAGGTAAGTATGGATCAAAGGTTAATTCTCCATTGTAGTTACGCATTCTTGCAAACCCTTGAACCAACACCATCCAATTACTCCCCATACAAGCAGTATGAAGTCCCTGATAGGCATTTTCATTATAATCATCAAGATCTAATCTAGCTGTCTGAAGAAAATAATCGTATGCATCATCATAATAACCAATTTCAGAAGCAATAATACTGTAAATAGATGGTGATAAAGAAGAATCATGAGTAGTTTTTGGTTCATAATAATCATAATTTCTTCTTTTTTGTTCGAGACTAAAATCATCTCCCATAAATAACATTAAAAGTATAACATCGGCTTGTTTCAATATCTTATACTTCCAAATTGTAAGTGGGTGCCAATTTTGCACTAATGGTAATTCCTCAATTGGAATTGATTCAATATCAATATCTTCTTTATAAATAAAGGAATCATCTTGAGGATTAATTTCTAAATCTTCATTATATGGTAAAAACATATTTTCTGCTGCTTTTTCCCATTCTTTAACTTCTTTTTGAGATAAATCTATTTTATCTTTTAATTCTTCTAATAATTTAGTATCTTCACCTTTTAATTTATTATATACTTCTACAGCATATTCTAAATTAAACTTAGCCATAAAATTTGTGTAACAATTATTATTAACAGCAGGTTTATATTCATCAGGGCCAGAAGCTTCATTAATACAGAATTTATTATCTTTTAATTTCTCAAAATGACCTAAACTCACCCACATACGAGCAGTTTCAAATAAGATTTCCGCTCCCTTATTATATAAAAACCTATAATCATCTGTAGCATTAACATATTTATTGATAGCAAATGCAATATCTGCATTTATATGATACTGTACAGTAGAACCAAGGAAATTACCTGAAGCCTCTTTTCCATTAATTGTTCTCCAAGGAAATAACGCTCCTTTTAATTTCATTCTTTCCGCATTTTCACGAGCTGCATCTAGTATCTTATATCTATAGTTTAATAGCTCACGTGAAATTTCCGGATGACTGTAATTGAAAAAGGGAATTATATATGTTTCAGTATCCCAAAAATAGTGTCCTTCATAGTATTCCCCCGTAAGACCTTTTGCAGGGATATTAGTTTTACCATCTTTACCGGTAGATTGTAGAATTTGAAGAGCATTATATCTAAATGCTTGTTGTAATTCTAAATCACCTTCGATTTTCACATCAGAATACTTCCAGTAATCTTTAAGATAATCTTGTTGTTTCCTTTTAAGATATTCAAATCCTTTTTCCTTAATTAATGAAATATCATCAAAACAATTATTCAAGATATATTTATTTTCAACATCTCGAGATGTATAAAATGCAGCAAATTTTTCTAATGTATACGTTTCTCCTTGTACTACATTTATATTATAATTAGCTTCAATCTTTTCATTACAAAGGGTTTTAGTAACACTTACTTTTTCTTGATCTATGCCCTTTGTATTATTAGAAACACTTCCCCCAACCATAATATTAGAATTATTTGTTTTCATCAATAAATATGAGTAAGGATCTTCTATTCCTCTTTGTTGCAGAGAAAGAGGTTTTTTATTTCTCAAATGATGATGGTTTCTCACATCTCCATTAAAGGTGCTTATCAATTTAATATTCCCGTCAAAGTTGAGAGGTTTGATGCTATACTTAATTGCACCTATATGTTTATGTTCAAAAGAAATAATTCTTTCAATTATTATTTCAACTTTTTTATTACTTTTTGTAGACCATATTAAGCTTCTTTTTAATAAACCGTTTTTAATATCCAACGTTCTTTTATAATCTTCAATTTCGCCTTTTATCAAATCAAATTGTTCGTCATCAATGAATAAATTTATAGACTTCCAATCCATTAAATTAATCATAGACTGATACTTCTTAGGTTGTTTTGGCGCAAATTCTCCATAAATAATTTCTTCTTGTTCATAAATTCCGTTAATATAAAAACCTGGAGTGGTTTTATCATCTGGTCCTGCAAACTCTTCCTCTAGGGTTCCTCTTAAACCCATATAACCATTTCCTAATGAAAAAATTGTTTCATTATGATGATTATTTTTAATTTTAAATTCTTTTTCAGTAATATTCCACGGCTCATAATCATAGAGAGGGGGCTTCTCACTTTTTAAGCGGTGATAAGTTAACATCAATAAACCTCCTTTTATACTTCATCTTTTAACATCTGAACACCTTTCGGTATTACTTTTATAATTGAGTTAAGACAATCCTTTACTAGTTTGGGGTCACTAGGAAGATTAATTATTAAACTTTCTTTGTTTATTCCAGCTCTACCTCTAAATATACAAGCGGCTGGCCTATACTCAGAAACTACTCTTCTCATTTTTTCCGGAATGCCTTGAACTTCCTTTTCGATAACATCTTTAGTAGCTTCAGGAACAAGATCTTTTGGTGATAAACCTGTACCACCACTTGTTAATATTAAATCAGCCTCTCGATTTACACTCAGATCAAATAATTCCTCTTTAATCTTTTCATATTTATTATCTATCGATTTAAAATATACTTTTTCACCTTCAATTTTAGAAGCCAAATTTTTAACTGTTTTTCTAGTTTTACCTTCTCTATTTTCATCATGTTTATTATCTTTTACGGTTAGTAAAGCAACTTTTACCAAGTATTTCACCCTTTCTTGAAATATTAACGATTCCATCCACTGCTTTTCTGAGAAATTAAGAGATATGCAAAAAACGGAGCTCCTAATAAAGCTGTAATAATACTAATAGGAATTTCTGCTCCTGTTAAAGATCTAGCTATATTATCCATAATTAATAAAAAACTTGCACCAAGTAAGCCTGAAGCAGGTACCATATAACGATGATCAGCACCTACAATAAATCTAGATATATGTGGTACTACTAATCCAACCCAGCTTACTTGTCCCACTGTAGCTACTGAAGAGGCCACCATTAAAGTACTAAAAAATATCATGACTCTCCTAATTAGTTTGACATTAATCCCCATTGAAATTGCCTCTTCTTCACCCATTGACATTACATTTAAATACCAACGAATTAAGATCAATACTACTATACCAACAATTATAAAAGGAGCAGCAAATTTTAATTCATCCCATCCAGTTCTACTAAAACCTCCCATTAACCAAAATACAATACCGGGTAGTTTTTCATAAGGATCAGCAACATATTTTAATATAGATATAAAAGCATTAAACAGTGAACCAACTACTATTCCTGATAAAACCATCATCATAATCATATTTGTTTTACCTAGTTTTGAAATGAAGTAGGTTAAAAAAACTGCTATTACTCCAAAGACGAAGGCAAGAAAATAGATAGTAGTAAATGATTCAAAAGAAAGAACCATTCCTAAAGCAGCCCCAAAACTAGCACCAGCAGACACTCCAAGAATATCAGGGGAAACAAGAGGATTTCTAAATGTACTTTGATAACTTGCTCCAGCAACCGATAAGGCCGCTCCCACTCCCATCACTAACAAAATACGTGGAATACGAATCTGAAAAAAAACTGCCTTCTCCATTTCATTAAGATTAAAACCATTTATAAATTTCAAAAGTGGTATATTAAATCTACCTATAAATAAAGAGATAAACATTATAATAATAGTAATAAAACCGATTATTATAACTTTGTTTTTATTGCCCTTTCTATTGTCTAAATATTGCATTTCATACACCTTCCCAATCTGGTGAATATATTTCTTTTTTTTAGTTTATATTATATTTATTTCATTTACAAATTTTTTCGAATAACCGAATATACTATTTCTCTTATATGAATTTCAATACTATCAATAATTCTAATATCTTTTGACGCAATCACATCTATCAAGGAAGAAAGTTCTGTACAACCTAAAATAATTGAATCTACATCTTTATAGATAAGATTGTCTATAATATTATTGATATAATATCTTGAACTTAAGTTAATATTATTACTCGCAAGTTCATTAATTAATATATCTGTTAATTCTTCTATTTCTCTGGAATCCGGTAAAATCACCTCTTGATTATAATATTTTTCTAGTTTTTCTTTATAAAAACCATCATCGATTGTATATTTTGTTGCTAATAAACCAGGTTTTTTACACCAAGTTCTATTTAGTTTTTTTCCTACTAAATCAACTATATTTATGATTGGTATATTTATATTTGAATTAATTTCATCATATATTCTATGTAATGTATTGGAAGTAATAACTAAGAAATCAGCTCCAGCTTCTTCAATTTGAACAGCTTCCGGAATTAATATTTCAGCAATTGATTCCCAGTCTCCCTTTTTTTCTAACTTTAATATAGTGTCATAGTTAAGAGAATGAAGAATAATTTCTGGGTTAATTTGATTATTTTTTATTTTATTAATATATTGATTAATTTTTCTATAATAAATAGATGTAGAACACCAACCCATGCCCCCTAGAAGCCCTATTTTTTTCACTCACTTTACCCCCTAAATTCATCTAAATTAACAGCATTATTATTTAATCTTGATTTTTCAGCTGCTAGTGCAACAAAATGACTTTCTAGAGCTGACATCAAATCACTTTCATTTTTTCTTTGATCTGTATATAAAAATTGTTCAAAAGCCTCTATTAATTTTTCATCTCCACCTGCATGACCACCTTTGTAACCTATTTCGATTGTTTTATTATCTGATAAAAATGGCCTCACTTCTATAATTCCTTTATCCAAATCCCCAATAATTTCACCATGAGTTCCAAAAATATTTATTTTCCGAGTCATTTCATCAGAAAAAGCAGTCAAACTTAAATGGGCACTTATTCCATTTTCATACTTTAATAACAAGGATTGTACATCTAATTGGTCATTATCACTTTTATATACACATTTGCCATAATTACTTTTTCTTAAAGCCTCAATCCTTCCTTCATAACTCAGATCATCTGTTATTACTGAAACTGGCCACCCGTTTTCTTCTCTAAGATATATTTTTTTAGCAGAATAAGGACAACTACTTTCAATTTCACATTTCAGACAACGTTGACCTGCATTTAAAGGATCATTACTCTTATTAAAGTAACGGTCGGAAGAATCAGAATAAACTCTTTTTACCTTACTTTCTAAAAGCCAATAAAGTATATCTAAATCATGACAACTTTTGGCTAAAATAATGGGAGCCCCAATATTTTTATTTCTCCAATTACCTCTGACATAGCTGTGAGCGTAGTGAAAAAAACCAATGTTTTCTATTAAATTAATAAATCTCACATCACCAATTAATTTACTACTTAGTAACTCTTTTATTCTATTAAAAAATGGGGTGTATCTTAATACATGTGATACCATTACTTTATCAGTGTAATTATTATATTTGTTATTTAATATATTTAATTCTTCAAAATTATCAGTGATTGGTTTTTCACATAAAACTTTATAACCTTTTTCCAAAGCAATTTTTAGGGGATTGAAGTGTAATTTGTCGCCTGTGGATATTATAACAGCATCAGCTAATCTTTCCTCATATAATAAATCCTCCCAGTTTTTGAATTGTTTTTTGGGAGGAATATTATGTGTTTGTGCAAGTTCTTCTCTTCTTGCTTTTTGGGGTTCTGCTACAGCCGATATCTTTAAATTATCATTTTCTTTAATTAAATTACCATAAACATCTTTACCCCTGTTACCGGCTCCAATAACAGCGATTTTCTTAACCATTATTCTCACATCCCTATCAAAACTACTTTTTTAATATATTCTTTAGTCAAAATATTTTTCCTGCTTCTTTAATGACGAAAATGCCTGTTGTTAGTAAAATACATGGCTATCCCAAGTTGGTCGGCTTTTTTAATTACTTTTTCATCTCTAATCGAACCACCGGGTTGTATAATAGCTTTAATACCAAGATCAGCTGCTTTTTCGATAGCGTCGGGGAAAGGAAAAAATGCATCAGAGGCTACAACCGCTCCTCTTTGCCTCCCATTTGCTTTCCTTCCGGCAATTATCATTGAATCTACTCTGCTCATTTGTCCAGCACCTACTCCTACTAACATTTGTTCTTTTGCCATTACAATTGCATTTGATTTAACATGTTTAACGGCCTTCCACGCAAATATTAAATCTTTAAGACCTGGATTATCAACTTTATTTTTAGTAACCAACTCAATATCCTTTTCTTTGACTAATTTTAAATCTCTATCTTGAATTAATAATCCTCCAGTTACTTTTTGCAAATCTTGTCCTGGTTTATTATAATTATATTCTAATTCTCCAGTTTTAAGTATTCTTAAAGAATTCCAACGGTCATTTAATATTTTAACTGCTTTATCTGAAAAATCAGGTGCTGTAATCACCTCAATGAATTTTTCTCCACTTACTATCTCTTCAGCTAATTTTTCATCTACTTTCCTATTTAAAGATACAATACTTCCAAAAGCAGATAAAGGATCTCCGGCATGAGCATTTTTAAAAGCAGTTGTAATATCTTCTGCAGAAGCTAAACCACATGGATTAGTATGTTTAATAACAGCAGCAGTCGGTTTTCCCTTGAATTCTTTAATTAGTTCTATTGCTCCATTGGTATCATTTATATTATTAAAGGACATTTTTTTGCCGCGGAGTTTAACTACGTTTGTAATACTATTTTCTTCAGTTTCATTATCTTTATAAAAAGCTGCAGATTGATGAGGATTTTCACCATATCTTAAATCATTATTTTTATAATATGGTTTTATATATACACTTGGAAATTTATTTTCTTCTTCTAAATTATCAAATAAATAGTTCTGTATTATTGCATCATATTCAGCAGTATGATTAAAAGCTTTATACGCCATTTTCTTTTTAAAATTAAAATCTATCGGTTCTTCATCAGAAATTTTTTCTTTTACTAATTCATAATCATTGGAATCAACTACCACAAGTACATCAGGAAAATTTTTAGCAGCAGACCTAATCATGGTAGGCCCTCCAATATCAATATTTTCTAATACTTCTTCCATTTCCACATTCTCTTTATTAATTGTTTCGGCAAAAGGATATAAATTACAAACCACTAGATCTATTGTTGTTATATCTAATTTTTCTAATTCTTCGATATCTGATTCTCTTGATCTTCGTGCTAATATTCCACCATGAATATTGGGGTGTAGGGTTTTAACTCTTCCTTCCATCATCTCAGGATAATCTGTCACATCTGAGATGTTAATAGCCTTAATTCCTGCTTTTTTAATTTTTTGAGCTGTTCCTCCTGTTGATATAATTTCAATACCATTATTTTCTAATACTCTTGCTAGTTCTACTATACCTGATTTGTCATAAACACTAAGAAGAGCTCTTTTTATCTTGCTCATTATTAACTCACTCCTTTATTGTCACGGTTCTATCTTTATTAAGCTTAATTTTACCTTGAGCAATTAATTCTATTGCTTCTGGTAATAGTTGATGTTCATATTTTAGTATTTTTTTAGAAAGACTTGCTTCATCATCTTTATCTTCTACTTTGACAGCTTTTTGTTTTATTATAGGTCCTGTATCTACCTTTTTATTTACATAATGAACTGTACATCCGCTAATTTTAACTCCATAATTAATTGCTTGTTTTTGGGCATCTAAACCAGGGAAAGCCGGTAATAACGAAGGATGTATATTTATAATACTATCTTTAAAGGTATTTACAAATTTAGCTGATAATATCTTCAAATAACCAGCTAAAACTATCAAATCAATATCATGTGAATTTATTGTTTTTATTAACATTTCTTCATACTCATCATTATTATATCTATTTTCATCTATTAAATAAAATGGAATCTCATAATTTTTGGCAATTTCTAAAGCTATTGCCATTTTTTTATTACTTATCACACAAGATATTTTAATATTATTTTTAGATAAATGCAATTTATTTATAATAGCTTGGAGATTACTTCCTCTGCCTGAGGCCAGTACTGCCAATCGAAACATTTTATCATCCTTTCAAAATTGTCCCGCTCTTATTTTTAGTAACAACTCCAATTTCATAAGCTTTTTCATCAAATTTTGTTAATTCATTTATTACAGATTTTACTTCTTCTTTTTTAACTATTAGAACCATTCCAATCCCCATATTAAATGTTTTATACATTTCAGATTGATCTACTTTTCCTTTAGTCCTAATTTTATTAAAGATATTAGGAGTATGAAAACTATTAATCTCTACCTCAGCTGTTAAACCTTCCGGTAATATTCTTGGAATATTTTCAATTAATCCTCCCCCAGTTATATGAGCTAAACCCTTGATATCATATTTATCTAGTATAGGCAAAATGGACTCAACATAAATTTTAGTAGGCTCCATCAATGTATTAATTAGATTTTTATCTAATTTATTACTTTGATTTATAAAAATTTTTCTAACTAAGGAATAACCATTACTGTGAATACCATTAGATGCTAAACCAATTAATTTGTCACCAGGTTTAATTTTTGAACCATCTATTATCCTTTTTTTATCAACTATACCAACACAAAACCCAGCTATATCATATTCATTATTTTTATAGAAATCAGGCATTTCAGCGGTCTCACCGCCTAATAAAGCACATGAAGCTTCACGACAACCGACGGCTATTCCTGAAATAATATCTTTATATTGTTCAATAGATAACTTGCCGGTTGCTATATAATCAAGGAAAAATAATGGCTTAGCTCCCATTGTAATAAGATCATTTACATTCATCGCAACTAAGTCAATTCCAATTGTTTTGTGATTATTACTTAAAAAAGCTAGTTTTAGTTTTGTACCAACTCCATCTGTGGAAGCAGCCAAAACTGGATTTTCATATTCGCTTAAATCTAAATTATATAATCCGCCAAAGCTTCCCAATTCAGTAATTACATTTGGATTATAGGTGGATTTTACTACGCCTTTTATTTCTTCTACAGCTTGATTTCCTTTTTCAAGATCTACACCTGCATCCTTATATGAGAGTCCCATTTAAATCCTCCTTGCTTTCATAATTTTCTTCAGTTGGGTATTCGCCGTTAAAACAAGCAGTACAATAACCATAATTTTCTGCTTGAAGTACTTTGAGAATTCCATCTAAACTCAGATAATATAAGCTATTTGCGCCAATAAATTCTGCTATCTCATCTACTTCTTTTTTATCTGCTATGAGTTCTTTTCTTCTAGAAGTATCAAGTCCGTAAAAACAAGGAAAGCGTACAGGGGGCGAAGCAATAGCTAAGTGAATTCTATTTACCCCAGCTTCCTTTAATCTGTTAATAATCTGTTTACTGGTCGTTCCTCTAACAATTGAATCATCAATTAAGATTATATCTTTTCCCTTAAGAATTTTACTTATTGGATTCAATTTCATTCTGACTTTTAAATCTCTCATTTCTTGTGTCGGTTGAATAAATGTTCTACCTACATATCTATTTCTTAAAATACCATCTGCATAAGATATATCGGATTCCTCAGAATAGCCCTGGGCAGCTGCAACACCAGAACTAGGAACAGGTACTACAAGATCTGCTTCAATGTCCATTTCTTGAGCTAATCTTTTGCCCATCCTTTTACGTGCAAGATATACATTTTCTCCTCCAATAACACTATCCGGTCGTGCAAAGTATATAAATTCAAAAACACAGAATGTATTCGGCTTATTATTACTATATCTTCTACTTTGAATTCCTTTATCATTTATTATTAGTACTTCACCAGGGGCTACTTCACGCAAAAAGTCTGCACCGATAATATCAAAAGCACAAGTTTCTGAAGCTAAAACATAATCATTTCCTTTTTTACCAAGGACTAGTGGTCTAAAACCAAACGGATCTCTTGCTGCAATTAAACTGCCTTTTGTCATTGCTATTAAGCTAAAAGCTCCTTTTAATTGATTTAAACTTTGAATAAAGGCTTCTTTTATATCATCTTTAAGTGATCGCGCTACCAAATGAGCTATTACTTCAGTATCCAGGGTTGAATGAAATATGGAACCTTGTGCTTCTAAATTATTTTTTAATTCCTGACCATTAACCAAATTACCATTATGTGCCAATGCAAGATCCCCTTTTATACTATTTGTCAAAAGTGGTTGGGCATTAACAAGCATAGATGATCCAGTAGTTGAATATCTAACATGTCCTATACTTATATTACCTTTCAGTTTTTCCAAACTATCTTTATCAAAAACATTACTTACTAGCCCCATACCTTTATGGACTTTAAGTTTATTTTTCTGATTTACACAAATTCCTGCACTTTCTTGACCACGATGCTGTAAGGCATGTAATCCCAAATAACTCATTCTTGCTAAATTCTTGTCTTTTGTATTACTATACATACCAAATATACCACACTCTTCTTCCATTTTGTCTGCTTTTTTTAAAGCTTTTTTTCGATAGCAGTTTCCCACTTTACTTTCATCTCCTCCACATCTAATTTGATTAGATTGTTGAATTTAAATTGAGTCCCCTCAACTACACCAATTTTTCCATAGGGAACACAATTTTCAACTGCAATATTTTCTAATTTACTGGCTAGTTCTTTACTAATACTAACAATAATTCTACTTTGGCTTTCACCGAAAAGAAGAGCTTTATTACTTATTTCTTTATTAATTTTAATATTTACTCCTAAATTATTTTCAAAACATGATTCTGCTAGATTAACTGCCACTCCGCCTTCAGAACAATCATGTGCAGAATTGATAATGTTCTCTTTAATAGCCTCTCTAACGGTTTTTTGTACACGTTTTTCTAAATTTAAATCTAATTGTGGTACATAACCATCTACCTTACCCTCTTTAAGTTCCAAATACTCACTACCACCTAATTCTTCAACATTTTTACCTATTAAATATATTAAGTCTCCTTCATTTTTAAAATGCATGGTGGTTTTATCCTTCAAAGAATCTAATAAGCCAACCATTCCAATAATTGGGGTCGGATAAATTGCTCCTTTAGGACTTTCATTATAAAAACTTACATTTCCACCAATAACTGGAGTATCTAATTTCTTGCAAGCTTTCGTAATTCCTTCCACACTATTTTTAAATTGCCAGTATATTTCAGGATTCATTGGATTACCAAAATTCAATCCATCTGTAATTGCTAGAGGTTTACCTCCAGAACATACAATGTTACGAGCAGCTTCTGCAACTGCAATTGCTGCCCCTCGCCTGGGATTTAAATAACAGTATTTGCCATTACTATCTGTACTTAAAGCCAATGCTTTATCTTTACCCTTTATCCTAATTACAGCAGCATCAGAACCAGGTCCAACAACTGTATTAGTCATCACCATATAGTCATATTGTTCATAAACCCATTTTTTACTAGCGATTGTAGGTGATGATAATAAATCTAATAAATCATTATTATAATCCTCACTTTTAATATCATTAGCATTAATTTCATTTACATTTTTTATATATTCTGGTAATTTAGTTTCTCTTCTATACTCGGGTGCTTCATCTGCCAATATTTTTGCAGAAATTTCAGCAACTTTATCTTCTCCATTAAATATTCTAAGCATTCCATCATCATTAACACGACCTATTACTTCTGCATGTAAATCCCATTTATTAAAGATATCTTTTACAACTTGTTCTTTACCTTTTTTAGGAATAATGAGCATTCTCTCTTGGGATTCAGAAAGCATTATTTCATAAGAAGTCATATTTTTTTCACGGGTTGGTACCTTTGAAATATCAATCTCGATTCCACTATTACCCCTACTTGCCATTTCTGCAGAAGAACTTGTTAAACCGGCTGCACCCATATCTTGGATACCAATTAATGAATTGGTATTTATTAATTCTAAACTTGCTTCTAATAAGAGTTTTTCCATAAAGGGATCTCCAACTTGAACTGCTGGACGGTCTTCTTTTGAATCCTCTGATAATTCGTCTGAAGCAAAACTTGCTCCTTTTATACCATCACGCCCTGTAGCAGCACCAACAACCATTACTGAATTACCTTCTCCTTTGGCAGTCGCTGTAGCGATATTTTCCTTTTTTAATAACCCTACACTCATTACATTAACTAATGGATTCCCTTCATAAGCAGAAGAAAAATATACTTCCCCTCCTACTGTTGGAATGCCAATACTGTTACCATAACTTGAAATCCCTGAAACCACACCCTTAAATAGGTATTGAACCTTATCGTTATTAAGTTCACCAAATCTTAAGGAATTCAAGTTTGCAATAGGTCTAGCACCCATTGTAAAAATATCTCTTATAATTCCCCCAACTCCAGTGGCTGCACCCTGAAAGGGTTCAACAGCTGAAGGATGGTTATGACTTTCTATTTTAAAAGAAATTGCCTGCCCATCGCCAATATCAATAATTCCTGCGTTTTCCCCCGGTCCTTGAAGCACACACTCCCCTTCAGTAAAAAGGTTTTTAAGAATTAATTTAGAATTTTTATAACTGCAATGCTCTGACCACATAACACCAAAAATTCCTAATTCTGTAGTTGTAGGTTTTCTATCTAATAAGTCAACTATCATCTCATACTCTTTTTCAGTTAAACCTTCACTTAGCCAGGGCTTATTTGGCAATTTTACCACCTCTTTTGTTTATAAATGATATTATTGAGGAAAAAATATTGTATCCATCGGACTTTCCGGGCGTAATAAGGGGCTCTGAACATCTTTCTGGATGAGGCATTAATCCAAAAACATTACGCTCCTTATTACAAATCCCTGCAATGTTATTAATTGATCCATTAGGATTTACTTTTTTATTTTTGTATTTTAAAATTATTTGATTATTTTCATTTAATTCTTTTAGTCCTTCTTTATCAATATAGTAATTCCCCTCCCCATGGGCTACAGGCATCTCTATAGCAGCAGATTTTTCACATTGATTGGTAAATGGAGTTTTATTGTTGATAACTGTAAGTACAGTATTTTTACATACAAATTTAAGATTATCATTAACTTTCATAGCTCCAGGAAGTAAATTGGACTCAAGTAAGATTTGGAAACCGTTGCAAATACCCAAAACCAGACCTCCCTTTTCAGCAAAATCTATGATTGGGTCCATTACTTTTGCAAATCTTGCAATAGCCCCTGAACGCAAGTAATCACCGTAAGAAAAGCCCCCAGGGAGCACTATTAAATCATATCCCTTAATATTTTTATCTTTGTACCAAATCATCTTAGTATCAATATTAAATATATTCTTAAGTACATGAAACACATCTGCATCACAGTTCGAGCCTGGAAAGGTTACAACACCTGCTTTCATTTTAACCCTCCATCTCTTTTATATGATAACTGTAATCCTCAATTACTGGATTAGCCAATAATTTATCACACATTTCTTCAACCATTTTAGCTGCTTTATTTTTTTGTTCTATATTTTCTAGAACTAATTCTAGGTATTTACCAACATGTACTGATTCAACATTATTGTATCCTAATGATTTAAGACCTGTTTTAACAGCTTTCCCTTGGGGGTCCAGGATACCATCTTTTAATTTAGTCTCTATTTTTACCTCCCAATCCATTAAATAATCACATCCTTTTTTAGTCTATATAATATTTCCTGGTAAGCTTTTTGAACATCTCCCAAATCTCTTCTGAAGCGGTCTTTATCTAGCTTTTTCTTGGTGTTCAGATCCCAAAAGCGACAAGTGTCTGGCGAAATTTCATCAGCCAATAAAATATTATCGTTACTATCTTTTCCAAATTCCAACTTGAAGTCTACTAGCAATAAGTCCTTATCTTTTAAGTAATTAGATAGTATTTTATTGATTTTAAATCCTATAATATCTAAAAGCTTTAACTGTCCTTCAGTAGCTAAGTTTCTTTCTGTAATATGGTACTCGTTAATTAAAGGATCTCCTAATTCATCATTTTTATAATAATATTCTAAGATAGGTCTATTAAGTTCGGTACCTTCTTCTAAACCTAATCTATCAGCTAAACTTCCCGCTGCTATATTTCTTAAAACAACTTCAATAGGAATAATATCTACCTTTTTAACTAAAAGATCTGTTTCACTAATTTGTCTAATTAAATGAGTTTTTATATCGTTATCTTCTAATAACATAAAAAATATATTAGATATTTCTAAATTATACTTTCCTTTAGATTTAATCTTTCCTTTTTTCTTTCCATCAAATGCAGTAGCATCATCCTTATAATGAACTATTAATTGTTCTGGATTGTCTGTTTCATATATCTTTTTAGCCTTGCCTTCATATAACAATTTACCTTTTTGCATTTTATATCTCCCCTTTTTAAAGTTCTTTCCATTTATTAATAATATACTCAGTACGTCTTTTTGACCTGCCAAGATATCTTTTAGGATCCTTAATAATATTTTTTTGATAACTATTCATTTTTTCTCTGTATTGTTTTAAATTATCTTCTAAATAAAAAAGCTCCCTGAGGGTTTTATCAGACTCTTCAGCCTGTAAGGTAAGCTTCCTTACAGCCTCATGTGCATTAGGATGCCCCTGGGCAGCTAATATAATATATAGTGGTTCTGCAATAATCATATCACTGTGTAGGTTAAAATTAGTCTTCATCTTTTCACGATCAATACCAAATTTTTTTAGAACTTTTACTAATCTTTCTATGGACAACACTAAACCTGTAATAATATCAGGTATAAAACGGCTGGAGGCCGAGTTACTAAGATCTCTTTGATGTTCAGATATTTGATCCATATATATTGTATTCATTTGTGGCATTGTTCTTTTCCACATACTTTTAATATTTTCATAATTAATGGGATTCCTCTTATGTGGCATTGTAGATGAACCGACTTGATCAGCACTAAAATGTTCCCCCACTTCATTTATTTCAGTCCTTTGTAAATTACGCATATCATCACTAAAATTAGCAATCACTCCAAAAGTGGAAATTAGTGAATGAATATAATCGGTTATATATTCTGAAATAACAATTTGAGTAGAGAAGTCCCCGGCTTCTAAACCCAATTCCTCCATAATAATACTTTCAAATTCTTCTGGATCTTCAAAAAATAAACGGGATGCATTATAAGTTCCACAGGCTCCAGAAAATTTTCCTTTTAATTGATCTGCTTTCTTTTCAATTTCTTGATATCTTAAACCAATCCTTTCAACGTAGCCTGCTAGTACATAGCCAAATGTAATTGGAACTGCATGCTGGCCGTGAGTCCTTCCGATCTGGATAGTTTCTTTTTCCTGAATTGCTAATTCACTTAAAATATTTATTAATTGTTTTACTTTGGGAAGAATTAATTTTTCGGTTAATTCCTTATATTTTAAAGAATTAGCAGTATCAACAATATCATAAGAGGTTGCTGTTAAATGAATATATGGTCGAGCTTCTTTGCTTATTCTCTCTTGGATAAGATTGACCAAGGCTCTTATATTATGTTTTGTTTTTTCTTCCTCAAGATATGCTTGTTCTGCAGTAATAGTTGAAATGGCTTCTTTTACTTCTTTTACTATCGTTTTAGAACAAATACCTACCTTGGCTAAACTCTTTACTAAGGCTAATTCAACTTTAAGTTGATAATTTATATTAGCCTCTTCCGATAAATATTTTTCTAACTTATTAAATATTTCTTTATTATATGAATATCTATGATCAAAAGGATTTATATTATTGAAAATATTTCTGGTTTCCATTGCTCAGCCTCCATTAATTAAAAATATTCTTCCAAATACTTTTTATATCCTAAATCTTTTAATCGTCCTGCAGTATTGTTTACATCTATCCTCATATTTTCTTTATAATCTATCAACTTATTTTTTACATCTTCATCACTTAAAGCAAGGATTTGCACAGCCAAAATAGCAGCATTTTTAGCACCGTTTAAAGCCACTGTAGCCACAGGAACTCCTCCCGGCATTTGTACCATTGAATAAAGTGAATCGGCACCTCCTAAAGTTGATGTTCTAATCGGAACTCCAATTACTGGCAAATTAGTACTTGCTGCAATCACTCCCGGCAAATGGGCTGCTTTCCCCGCTCCCGCAATTATTACACCAAACTGATTGGTCGCTGCATTTCGAGCATATTCCCTTGCCCTCTCAGGTGTTCGGTGCGCTGAAATCACAGTCACATCATAATCCATTTCTAATTCATCTAATAATTGACAAGCTTCTTTCATAATCGGCAAGTCAGAATCGCTGCCCATCATGATACCAATTTTTTTATTCATTTTTTATTAACTTCACTCCTTTAATTCTATGTCCAATATCTCTCCTATAATATAGATCTTCAAAATCTATCTTTTCTATGTTTTCGTAACAAAGATCATATACTTCTTGATAACTATTCCCGGTTGCTACCACTGCTAAAACTCTACCACCTGCTGTCAAAATTTTATTATTCTCATATTTTGTTCCAGCCTGAATGATGAAGGGATTAGAAAGATTTTCAAATTTATTTATTCCATTTATTTGTTTCCCTTTTTGATATTTAACGGGATAACCTCCTGATGCTAATATTACAGCTAATGCTTTTTCTTTTTTCCACTGCAGTTTAATCTCATCTAATCTGCCTTTTACCACTTTATTAGCTACTGTTAGTAAATCATTTTTCAATAAAGGTAAAACGACTTGTGCTTCGGGATCTCCAAACCTAACATTGAATTCTAAAACCTTTGGTTCACCTTTTTTCACCATTAGACCTACAAAGAGAATCCCTTTAAAAGTAATCTTGTTTTCTTTTAGATAATTAAATAATGGATTAAGTATCTTCCCCTTGACTTTTCTTAAAATTTCATTCTCTATTAAGGGAGTTGGTGCATAAGCCCCCATGCCACCTGTATTAGGTCCTTTATCCCCTTCACCGATTTGTTTGTGATCCTGAGCAGAAACCATAGGGTAATAGGTCCTTCCATCTGAAAATACCATTATAGATGCTTCTTCACCTTCTAGGTACTCTTCTATAACTATTTTATCGCCTGCATTTCCAAATTCTTTATCATCCATTATTCTTTTCACTGCATTTTGAGCTTCATTTATATTGTTTGTAACAATTACTCCTTTACCAGCAGCTAAACCCTCAGCTTTAATAACTAACGGAAAATCACAATCTCTTATATAATTATATGCTTTTTTAGATTCCGTAAATGTTGCAAACTCAGCAGTAGGGATCTTACAGTCTTTCATTACCTTCTTGGCATAAACTTTACTACCTTCTAATTGAGCTGCTCTTTTATTTGGTCCAAATATGGCAAGACTTTTTTTATTAAAAAAATCTACAATTCCCTGTACCAAAGGCCTTTCAGGACCAACAAAGGTCATCTCTATCTTATTTCTTTTAGCAAAAGCAGCTACTTCCTCAAAATTTAAAATATCCATTTCCACATTTGTTGCTATCTCTTTAGTACCTGCATTACCAGGCATTACAAAAATTTTGTCTACTCTACTACTTTGATTTAATTTCCTGGCTAATGAATGTTCTCTACCTCCATTCCCAATTATTAGAACATTTGTCACAAATCATATCCCTCCTATAACAATATTTTGTTTATTAAATATAAAAAAGCCCAGACAGGTAGTTACTACTTTTTCTAAGAGTAGAACCTACCCGCCTGGGCTTTTATCCCTTCGGTGTATAAGATATCTGTACCGCTTGAACCAGCCAATTTTCAGTCCGAAAATGCGGAAACCTAGGTACACTTCCCTCATAGACAGCTAGTTATGGGCTACCTGGTAGAAACTCTCGGACCTTATTACCGAGATTATATGAGGTACAAAAATATTCTGTTTTTCATACTAATTTATGCAATTATCATAACAGAATATTATTTTTAAGTCAATAATATTCTTAATTTAATTTTAATTGTTCTATTCTTTCTAATAATTTCACTTTCTTATCTTTATACTCTTCTAATTTTTCTTTCTCACCTTCAACTAATTCTTGTGGGGCATTATTTACAAAGCCTTCATTTGCAAGTTTACCCTTGGCTCTTTCTATTTCATATTTCACATCTTCTAATTCTTTTTTAAGCCTTTTAAGTTCTTTTTCTATATCAACCATACCCTCTAATGGAAGAATAACTTCTATTCCATTTACAATTGAAGTTGAAGAAGGCTGAGGCCTTTCATCCATTTCTTTTTGCATTGTTAAATCATCTATTTTGGCAAGGTTTTTAATATAACTTCTACCATCTTTAAGTATTTCTTGGTTTTTGTTATCTGCTAAAAGAATTGCTTCTATTTTTCGCCCAGGATCTACTTTCATTTCATTTCTAATATTTCTTACTGCTTTAATAACACTCATAATTCTTCCCATTTTATTTTCTGCCTTTTCATCAATTTCTTCTGAATTATATTCCGGCCAACTAGAAATCATTATACTTTTATTAGATATAGGTAGCTTTTGCCATATTTCTTCTGTTATCATTGGCATTACTGGATGAAGTAATTTTAGAATATCGCCAAGTATTTTAAGACCCATATACTGAGCAGTCTTTTTAGCTTGTACGTCTTTGTCCTGATAAAGCCTTTCCTTTAGTATTTCTATATACCAGTCACAATACTCATTCCAAATAAAGTCATATAATTTTTTACTCATCTCACCAAAACTATATTTTTCTAGATATTCATCAATAGCCTGAGTAACTTCATTAGTTCTACTTAACATCCATTTGTCTGCTAGATTAAGTTTTAGATTTTCTTCCTTGAATGAATTATAATCAAACTCTTCTACATTCATTAATATAAATCGAGAAGCGTTCCATATTTTATTAGCAAAATTACGACTAGCTTCCAGTCTTTCTTCTCTAAATCTCATATCATTTCCAGGAGTATTTCCTGTAATAATTGTAAACCTAAGAGCATCTGCACCATATTCTTCAATAACTTCAATGGGGTCAATACCATTACCTAAGGATTTACTCATTTTTCTGCCCTGGGCATCTCTTATTAGACCGTGTACATATACATCACTAAAGGGAGGCTCATCCATAAATTCAAGTCCCATGAAAATCATTCGAGCTACCCAAAAGAATATGATATCTCTACCAGTCACTAAAACATCTGTAGGATAAAAGTACTGTAGCTCCTCAGTTTCTTCCGGCCAACCTAAAGTTGAAAAAGGCCAGAGCGCAGAAGAAAACCAGGTATCTAAAACATCTTCATCTTGTTTTAGATTTTCACTATTACAGTTAGGACATTCATTTGGTTCTTCTCTTCTTACGATTACTTCATCACAGTCTTGACAGTACCAAACTGGTATTCTGTGACCCCACCATAATTGACGGGAAATACACCAGTCTTTTATGTTTTCCATCCAGTTTAAATAGACTTTACTAAATCGCTCTGGTATAAATCTAATATCTCCTTGTTTAACTGCCTCAATTGCAGGTTCAGCTAAAGGTTCCATTTTTACAAACCACTGTTTAGAAACAAGTGGTTCAATAACGGTATCACAGCGGTAACATTGACCAATAGAATGTTCATGTTCTTCAACTTTTATTAATAACACTTCTTCTTTTAGATCTTCAATCAATCTTTCGCGACATTCATATCTATCCATACCGGCATACTTGCCTGTTATATCTGTCATATTAGCATCTTCATCAATAACTTTAATTACTTCTAAGTCATTACGTTCTCCAATTTCAAAATCATTAGGATCGTGAGCTGGAGTAACTTTTACCATCCCAGTACCAAATTCACTATCAACAAATCTATCTTCTATAATAGGGATTTCTCGATTCATGATGGGTAGTATAGCAGTTTTACCTACCAGTTCATTATATCTATCATCAGAAGGATCAACGGCAATTGCTGTATCACCCAACATGGTTTCAGGTCTAGTAGTTGCAACTGTAATATAGTCATCACTATCTTTTAAAGGGTATTTAATATAATACAGTTTTCCCTCATGCTCTTCATGCTCTACCTCTACATCAGAAAGAGTTGTATGACAGCTAGGACACCAGTTAACAATATAGTCTCCCTGATAAATCAATCCTTTATCATATAATTGTATAAAAACTTCTTTTACTGCTTTTGAACAACCTTCATCCATTGTAAATCTTTCCCGAGACCAATCACAGGAAGATCCCATTTTTTCCAACTGGTTGGTTATTCTTCCACCATATTCTTCCTTCCACTCCCAAGCCTTATCTAAAAATCCTGCTCTTCCGAGTTCGTCCTTATCAATTCCTTCATCTCTCAATTTATTAACCACTTTTACTTCAGTAGCAATACTAGCATGGTCAGTACCTGGCAGCCACAAGGCAGAAAACCCTTTCATTCTTTTCCATCTTGTTAGTATATCCTGCAAAGTGTTATCTAAAGCATGTCCCATATGTAATTGCCCCGTAACATTTGGGGGTGGCATTACAATTGAAAATGGTTCTTTGTTTTCATCAATTTGAGCTCTGAAGTAATCATTTTCCTTCCAAAAATTATACCATTTTTCTTCTACCTGATCTGGATCATAATTTTTAGGTAAATTTTCCATCTTCTTAAAACCTCCCTATATTATTTTAAAATATAAAAAATCCTTTTCCATCCAATTAAGGACGAAAAAGGATTATTTTCGCGTTACCACCTTAGTTCCTGAGAAAACATGAATGTCTCAGACCCTCTTTTAATATAACGGTTAATACCGGTTTACCCTAAATTCTTTGAGGCAAACAACTCCGGGGCGACCTTCATTTTAAATTAAGTCAAGAAGCCTTACAGCCGATGGGCTTCCCTCTCTTAGACTTTTTTAAAATTACTCCTCCCGTTCAACATCTTTAAATATTTATAAATATTTGTATATAATGATACTATTAATTTTACTACTTGTCAAGAACTTAATTAAATATCCTTTTTGGGTCTAACTGTTACAGCAGCCTCTAAATCACTATACCTAGGTAAACCCTTTTCAGTCTTTCTTTCCATTTCACCTTTAATTAAAGGCCTTAAATATTGTAATGCTTCTTCTGTGACATGATTACCAGCTTCGTTAATCCAATCTCTTGGAACTTTTTTCTCTTTATTAGCAATTAAATCTACATCTGCAAGTTCAATTGTCGATTGATATGGACTGTTTGATGTCCTTTTAATAACTACCGCTTTTCCACTTGCATTACCTTGCACAGAAAATTCTACAGCTTTTTTACCACATTGATATGCCTCATCAGCATCTGTCTTTGATGCTACATGGTTTGCAGCCCTTTGTAAAATATTAAATTCTATTACTTTTACTCTATCATAAACATATTCTTTAATGAATGGAACTAAGGCTTTTGCAGCTCCTCCCATTTGTTTATGGCCAAATTGATCATGTTTGGAAGATTCACTAGCATATATGTAGTTACCATCACTATCTTTTATACCTTCTGAAACAACAACAATAATATTATCTTTTTCTTCAGCTTTTTTCTTTAAATCTCTTACAAACTTATCAGTAGAAAATGTTATTTCAGGAAAATAGATTAAATCTGGAGTATTAAGTCCAGTTTCTCCTGCTAGAGCACTGGCAGCAGCTAGCCAACCTGCATGTCTACCCATTACTTCAACTAAATGAACATTCTTCCTTTGATAAACTCTGCTATCCAATGTAGCCTCCATTACACTAGTGGCTATATATTTTGCTGCACTACCAAACCCTGGAGAATGGTCTGTTACTAATAAGTCATTATCAACTGTTTTAGGTATCCCCATTACAACTAAATCCTTGTTGTTGTAATTAGCATACCTATTTAACTTTTCTACAGTATCCATCGAATCATTACCACCAATATAGTAAAAATATTTAATATTATATTTTTCAAGTACATTAAATATTTTTTCATAATCCGTTATATCATCTTCTATCTCCCCCAGTTTATATCTGCAACTTCCCAATATAGAACCTGGAGTATGCTGTAGTAACTTAATTTCTTTTTTATCCTCATTGGTTAAATCAAATATCTTATCTTTCATCAAACCACTAATTCCAAAACGAGCTCCGTAAATATTTTCTATTTCTTTATTTTCTAAAGCAGACTCAATTACCCCTTGTAAACTGGCATTGATTACTGGAGTTGGTCCACCAGATTGAGCAACAAGACAATTTTTACTCATTTGTATACCCCCTTTTTAAGTTATCTTCTATTATATAATTTACCATTTATTAGCGAATAAATAAAGGATTTTATCCTTTAAAAACGGAATTATTAAAATATGAATAAAATAAATGGGAGTGATTATTTTGCCAAAAGGATTAAATGTTCCCCCGTATAAGATAAAGATGGTTGAACCTATTAATCTAATATCGAAAGAAGAAAGAAAAAAAGCTCTAAAAAGAGCTGGCTATAATTTATTTTCTTTAAAATCCGAAGAGGTTTTTATTGATCTTTTAACTGATAGTGGTACCAATGCAATGAGTGATAATCAATGGGCTGGTCTGATGCGTGGCGATGAATCATATGCTGGAAGTAAAAACTTCTTCCATTTGAAAGATACAGTACAAGATATCTTTGATTATAATCAGATAGTTCCTACTCATCAAGGACGTGGAGCCGAACAAGTTTTATTCCCACTCCTTGTAGATGAAGGGGATTATGTTTTAAGTAATATGCACTTTGATACTACAAAAGCTCATGTTGAATTAGCAGGTGGAACTGCAAAAAATTTCATAATAGATGAAGCACTTAATACAGATAAATATCATCCCTTTAAAGGTAATTTTGATATCGAAAAAACAGAAAAATTTATTGAGGAAAAAGGCAAAGATAAAATTGCAATGATTATTATTACAGTTACCTGTAATAGTGCTGGTGGTCAACCAGTATCTCTCACAAATATTAAAAAGGTTAGCGAACTAGGAGAAAAATATAACATACCTGTAATAATGGATGCCGCACGTTTTGCTGAAAATGCTTTTTTCATTAAATCAAGAGTGCAAAAATATGAGAATAAATCTATTAAAGATATTATAAAAGAAATGTTCTCCTACACCGATGCTTTTACAATGAGTGCAAAAAAAGATGCTATTGTAAATATTGGAGGTATTATAGGAATCAAAGATAATGAAGAACTATATAATAAGGTTAGATCTCAGGCTGTACCTATAGAAGGTTTTCCTACATACGGAGGTCTAGCGGGGCGAGATATGGAAGCTATTGCACGAGGATTAAAAGAAGGCATCCAATATCCTTACCTCAAACATCGAATCGACCAAATAAATTTATTAGGAGAAAAATTGCAAAGTAATGGCATACCTATTCAATATCCAGTTGGAGGGCATGCTGTGTTTGTAAATGCCAAAAAATTACTTCCCCATATTCCTTATCATCAATTTCCTGCTCAAGCTTTAGCAAATGAATTATATCTTGAAGGTGGAATAAGAGGTGTTGAAATTGGATCTCTGCTTTTAGGAAGAGACCCAAAAACAGGTGAACAAATTGAATCCCCATTTGAATTTTTGCGCCTTACGATTCCTAGAAGAGTTTATACAGATTCACATTTAAATTTTGTGGCTGAATCGCTTATCAATATTAAAGGCCAAATAGACGAAATCAAAGGATTAGACTTTACTTATGAACCAGATATCTTAAGACATTTTACAGCACGATTAAAACCCATCGAATAATATAATCCCCATTGGATTTTTTCACTGATTTGATAAATCCAATGGGGGTTATCATATTATCAATGATATATAAATATTTTAACTTAATATCCCTACCCTTCTCAAAATTACAATAAGATAGTTAACAACTAGTCAATTTTCATATCCTTTTTTACTAACTATCAAATAGGCGAAAGAAAACTCACTCTAAATGCTTTGTTTTGAAGGGAGATTCAGTCATTCATAATTTGACTTATATCTCTACCTTGTAATTGTATATCTGTATACATTTCTGTTAAATCTTCTAGTTGTTCATTTAATTTTTTCATAAAAAAGAGAAGTATTTTTACACTTGTTCTATGATTATCTCTAAAAAAGGCAAATATATCTTCCCTATTAATTTTTACAAGTTCTACTGGTTCCTTTGCAACTACATCAACTAAGTAATTTGAACTTTTACTTGCTATCAGAGAGGTTAAACCAAAAAAGTCTCCTTTTTCTAATTCTGCTAATTTGATATCTTTACTCTCACTTTCTTTATTATTTATTATTTCAACTTCCCCTTTTTGAATAATATATAAGGCGTCATCCATATCTCCTTTTACTAAAATTTTGTCTCTAACTCCATATTTTTTAAAATTACATATACTTAATAATTCATTTAACTCAGGTTCGGAAAGTGCTCTAAATATTGGGAGATCAGTTATACTATCATACTCTTTTTTGTCTCTTGAAACTTTAACCTTTTTCTCTCTTTTAATAACTGTATCCTGAAATATTTCTTGTAATTCCATATAATTTTCTTCTGCAAACTCCAATATGTTTTCCCACTCTTCTTGTAGTTCAAGATATTTTTCAAATACATTAAAATCTGGTTCCGCAGAATATTTTGAAAGATATATATTTTTTAAAGTGGCTTTAGTATTTTCTATCTCATCTTCACTTAAATAATCTAGGGCTAACATAATATTGGCTTTAAAAATTTTATCTTCTAAGTCATCTTTCATAAATTCACCTGGGTAGGGATCAAAATCTTGGGCACTAACTTCTTCCATGTTTGATTTTTCATATTGTGTAATTATTTTTTTCTTTTCATAATAAAATCTATACATGTCCTGGCGAAACCTTTGCCAAACAGGATGCGGTTTTTCAGGAGGCAAATGTAAAATAGAAAGTTCATTATCTAAAAAGAAATTATAACCAAACATTCTGGCATTTATTAGGTAATCTATATCTTCTCCCCTAGTTAAGTTAGGATCAAAAGGTACAATTTTAAATAAATTTTCATGAATAACCATTAGACCTCCAAAAGCAAAAGGAGTCGTTTTTAAACGAGGAGAACTTCCTATTATTTTATCAAATGCTTTTGATTTACTACCAAACCTATTCCAATATGTCATCCAGGGTTCTATATTTACATCATCATAATATTCTCCATCTTCGTTTATATAATAACCGGCTATTCCATCAACTGTTTTACCGTAAAATCTTCCTCCGATGAACTCTGTTGTTTTTTCCATGAAATTAGGATCTTTAAATAATTCATCATCATCAATTAAAATAACTGCTTCTCCACCAGCAAGATATCCTCCAAACAGACACATATTTCTTATATTTGAATAACCTCTTAACGAAAATAATTTTAAAAATAAGTTACTATTATCATTATAATATTTTTTTATTTTAGTTAAACTTCGAGCAGAAAAAAGATAAGTAGGTACTGCGTTACTATATTTTTCTAATATACTTTTTACTTTTTGATAAGCTTCTTTTTCTATCTCAGAGGTAGTAGTAGCAAGAATTATAACTAATTCAAATTCTTGGTGATTTAATTTACCAACACTTTTTAAAAATCGGGGTAATGTACCTTCTTTATCAATGGGAGTAGGATGGTCATATATATCATCTCCTAATTGCCAACCTGTTTCGGAATCACGCCCCCAATAAGTTGGTACTACCATGACCTTTTTCATGAATTATTACCCTCCTTAACAATATCTTTATATACTTCTAATAATTCTTCGATTACCCGTTCCCAGGAATAGTTATTTATAGCATACTCACTAGCAAACTGTCCCTTTTTATCTTTTTCCTTATTATTAACTGCAGCAATTATTTTATTTGCAAGGTCTTTATAGTCATTCATTTTGAAAAACCGTCCTACATCCTCATTAATAAAATCTTTTAACCCCCCTGCTTTTGAAGCTATTACTGGAGTTCCGCAAGCTAATGATTCAATAGCTACTAAACCAAATGGTTCTACTCTGGAAGGTACTATTGTTATTTCCGATATGTTAAATAGTTCTGCAACGGTTTCCTGGGGAACATTTCCTAAAAAAAATACCGAGGATAAATCCAATTTTTGTTTTAGTTTTTCCAATTCTGTTCTTAATTCTCCATCCCCAATTATTAAAGTAATTACATTATCTAATTCATTTTCATATACTTCTGCTGCTTTAATGAGTAAATCTACACCTTTGAAATCTGCTAATTTTCCTGTAAAGTTAATTATTTTAAGTTCTTGTTTATTTGCTAAATCCTCTCCTATATATTTATTTAGTAATCTTGCTTTATTTATTTCCATTGATTTAAATATTGTTTCATCAAATCCATTTAAAATTTTTGCAAGTTTATTATCATCTACTGGGAAATGTTTTTTAACACTATCATTTATATAATTGGAAATAGTTATAATTCTTTCGGCATTCTGAGCTGCTTTGATTGCTATATGATGATATCTTTTATCTTTTTTAAATCCTTTAATATCTGTACCATGTGCAGTAATTATATAGGGTACTATAGTCTTTGAAGCCGCAAAAGGAGCAACCCAAATATGTTGACAATGTATAAGATCTGGTTTAAAATTTTCTACCTCATAATCTATTGCAGTTATGAAGGATTCTAAATATTCATCCATCTCATCATTGGTAAGATGATAAAATTGATTATTACTATGCGGATGTGTAGTAAAACAAGGAAAATCATAATTTACTATTGTTTTAACAGGAAAATCTTTACTTCTGTTTTTATATTTATCTACTACAATAGCTTTAACCTCATGTCCCCTTTCCACCAATCTCTTGGCAATGTTTTTTGTATATATACCACTCCCTGATCCTTCTAAAGGAAAGTGATTAACTAAAAGTACTCTCATAATCTTACCTCCTTTTGATCTAATTTTGAAATAAATTTATCCCAAACCTCCATCAATTCGTTGTACTCATTTATCATATGTTTTAGCTGAGTTTGTGCTACAGAATATGCTTCAGGTAGATCCTTGAATTTAGGGCTATTATACTCTTTTGCAAAAGCATAACTACCCATAACTAAATCCTTTCTTTGATCCTTTATATCCTTTTGATATTTTTCTTCGCTAATTTTTCCACTTTCTTTTAAATACCAATTTAAAAAAGGATTCCTACCTAACCAACCTAAACAAGCATAATAGAATCTATTTTTTATATCAGCATTATTAATATCAGGAACTTCTGGAAAATTATCAAATGTATTATGAAATATTTTGGTGTTTATATCAACTATCTCACCACCTAAATCAGGTATGACTTGTCCTAGTAATGTGTCTTCTCCTCTACTTAAAATTAAATTTTGCCGGTAATGATAGGTCGTTGAATAATATGGAGCTAAATATCTATATTTATTTAAATCAAGAGCATGGTTGCCACCTAATATTTTATTTGTGTGTTTTACCTTTAATTTATTATTTAACTTACTAGTTATTAAGTTTTGATCACTTGATTTTACAAAGTCATAGGTCTTTTCTTTTTGTAAACCTTTCAATAACTCTTCTAAATAATTAAAATCCATAGAGGGGATTATATAGTATCCAGTATAATCACTGGTCGTAACAACAACATTATCTTGTTTTAGATAATTTAAATGATTTCCTACATAATCTATTTTATCCTTTTTTCCTGCAGAATCTATAAGTATATATGGTTTGACATCTGTATCAAAAAATATTAAATAATCTATTGGGGGAGCACTTAACAAAGCTGCTGTAAGAACAATATTACGCCTTTTACCATAAGGTACTAATCCATAATTATTTAATTTGTCACTTTCAATTAACTTACTTACCTCTATTTCAGTTAATCCTACTTCAAGTAACTTTTCTTTCAAACTTGTATTTTCATTGATTTTTAGTAACTCAAGGTCTACAAATTCAGACATTCTTTCAACTTTCTTTTCGTTTATCTTATGAGAATAACAAATAAATAGTTTACTTATTGTATGTCCATTCTTTTGTGCATTTAATAAAAAATCACAATAAGGATAAAAAGTATCAATATTATTAGTAATAACTCCAAAAGCAATATTCGCCATATAAATCCCCCCTAAATAAAAAAAAGACCAATTTACTCCCTTATTTAATAAAGTAGTAAATTGGTTATTAATTATAATTATATATTTAATTTATATATATACTGTATAACTCTATTCTAACTGATTAATCAAAGAAATTCAAATTTTTATATATTAATTTTATAATTCTATTTATAATAACAGAAACTTATATTATAATGTAATTAGAAAATAAATTTATTTTAGGAGAGATTAGTAATGGAAATTAAAACAAATAGAATAAAGCTAAAACCTTTGAACAAAAATGATATTGAATATTCACTAAGAAATGTAGGATTATTCTATGAAAAAAATAATTTATTAAGTAAAGAAAAAAAATTATCTCAACTTATGGAAAAAGTATATAATATTAAACTAATAAATATAAAAAATAACCCTGAATATTATTTATTTTACACCTATTGGCTGATTATTGATAATAATACCAATCAAATAGTAGGAAGGATTGGTTTCAAAGATTCTCCTAATCAAATAGGAGAAATTGAAGTAGGTTACGGAACTCAGAGGGAATATAGGTCAAAAGGATACATGACTGAAGCACTAAAAACAATTACAAAATGGGGTTTTAATCAAACAATTCTTCCAATAGAAAAAATATTAGCCAAAACTAAAGAAAATAATATTCCTTCTCAAAAAGTATTAAAGAAGGCGGGTTATGAATATAAAAATCAAACTAATGACTTATATACATATGAGCTCACTAAAAATAAATACTAAATAAACTGAAAGTATAAATATTTAACTCTTTAATATTAATGTTAAAGTTATCGTCTCAGCTATTTTTTTAATTTATTCTTATCTAATAATGTTATTATTTTTCTATTTTAGTTCCTGTATATGTAAAAGAACTTGAAATCATATCAATTTTTTTATCGCTTACCTCACCAATAACATTACCACAATTACCACATTTTAAATTACCATCTTCAATTGTTGTATCATAAACTCTAGTTATTTTACTTTTCCAACATCTTAAAACTTTCCCTTTACCAATTTTCTTATATTTAAATAATTTACTCTTACATTTACTGCATTTTATAGTTAGCATTATTATCCCACCTATTTTAATTATTTAGCAACTTGATTATACCAAATATTCATTTTATTTAAAAACAAATCTAAGAGAAAGGAGGTTATAACATATGAATAGATTAATCAATATACTTATCAATTTAAGTATCATATTTATTTTAGTTATAATACCAATTGTAAACAATAGAGTTGAAGCTCAAATAAATACCGAAGAAGGGTTAATAAATTATTTAAAATTAGATGAAGAAGGCCAACTTATAGAAGATACAAATGAAATAATTGAAGAAAAGAAACATGGTACACAGTTTGTAGATAATAATATTATATTTGATGGAGAAAATGATTTTATTGAATTAAATAACTTTAATTTGAAAAATATCGGGCAAGGATCAATTTCAGTATGGTTTAAAGTACAAGATATTCCTAATAGTAATGGAATTAGACCTATATTATATTACGGTGCTAAAAATCCTTGCAAAAATATGCCTGATGCTTCAAACCAAGGTGTAATAATTGAAGTTGGTCATGACCCTATGCATTATAATTCTAAAAACCTATACTTTACTATTTTTGCTGATGGTTGTGAATATCCTACTTTTTGTTATGATTCTAATAAAGCCATTAAAGAAAATAAATGGTATCATTTTGTAGCAATTGTAGGCAAAGATTATAATACTGGATATTTAAATGGAGAAGAAATGATTAATAGGAGATATAATTTTGGAAGTTCTAGTTCATCTCAATTTTTTGAAGATGCAAGGAAACATGAATCAATGTGGATAGGGAAAGGTTATTGGAATGGAGAACCTGATTTTTTTAAAGGTTCTATCAAAAACATAAGGATTTATAATCGTGTCTTAAATAAAAAAGAAATTAAATATCTATACAATAATGAAATATAATTATGATCTTTACTCTTAATCTTACTTTTATCACTTGACACATGATTCTTCTAATAATATACTAAATAAGTAGTGGGGCTATAGCTCAGTAGGATAGAGCGACAGATTCCTAATCTGTAGGCCACAGGTTCGAATCCTGTTAGCCCTACCATTTTTAACATGATAAATATTTTTAAATAATTCACTCTCAGACTTATTAGTTTGGGATTTTTTTTATGTACATTTATTATTTTTGTTAAAAATAAAAAAAGTTCTTATTGTCTCAAAGGACCATAAGAACTTTAAAAATTAGAAATAAATAGACTGATAAACCCCCATTTAATTCTAGTTACTAGCTGCCCAAAGCGACTTACTTCAGGTTTTTGTTTTAAAGCAACAAAATGAACTCTATCATTTTTAGACTCACCTTTACTAAAGGTAAAGGAACGATAATAATCTACTTGTTTAAAACCTATATTTAATAATCCCTCTTTTATTTTCTTTAATGGATAACTTGTTTCAACATGAGTTTCTGTAAAATTTTCTAGTTCATCATTTTGATCTAAATATATATTTAACTCAACAATCCATTCCTCGTTTTCTTGATCAACAATATCTCGCCAGTAACAGGTATAAAAATCTCCTTCGAGCTTTTTTGTACCCTCCGCTATATCCATTAATCTATACTCAGTATTTATATCAAATACAAATATTCCTTCTTCATCTAAATTAGAATATACGTTTTCAAAAACCTTTATTAACTCATCGAACTCTAATATATAGTTCATGCTATCAAAAATAGAATAAATAAAATCAAAATTACCATATTTTATTTTCTTACTCATATCTGTATTAAATAATCTAACACTCTTATTTTCGCTGAATTTTTTTTGAGCTATTGCTAGCATGTCTTCTGATTTATCAATACCATAAATCTTTTTTGCTTTATTAGAAAAATAATTCATCATATTTCCAGTGCCACAAGCTAATTCCATAATATTTATAGGTCTTTTATTATAATAATATAAAATATGCTTTAAATATTGATACCAATAATAGTAGGGTACTCTTTCCATTATATCATCATATATTGCTGCAAATGAGCTTGTATAAGATTTAGACCCCATCTCTACACCTCTAATTAATTATTTGGTTTATAAAGGAAAAAATAGACTTTTTCCCTTCAGCAGTCTTCGCAGAAAAAAATGTAAATTTTTCCTCTTCAATCAGTCCAAGTGTGTTTTTGATGACTTTTTTTTGCTTAGCTTTTTCATTGTTTGATAACTTATCAGCTTTTGTAGCAGCAATTATTTTTGGTATACGAAACTCCCTAATCCAATTAAGCATCATTTGATCTTGGCCTGTGGGTTTGTGACGAGCATCTACAATCATAACTATTCCTTTTAAATTTGCTCTGTAATGTAGATAATCATTAATTAGACTCTGCCATTTTTCTTTTTCTTCTTCTGATACTTTGGCGAATCCATAGCCTGGTAAATCTACTAAATAAAATTTATTATCAATATCAAAAAAGTTAATACTTCTTGTATGACCAGGTTTTGAACTAGT
>CAJXKY010000009.1 GCA_913055675.1 uncultured Halanaerobiales bacterium | reverse complement strand
AATAAAGGTTTTGGAGGTATTTTATGTTTGTTGACTTACACTTACACACCACTTATTCTGATGGATCATATACCCCAGAAGATTTAGTTAAAAAAGCTAAAGAACTAGGATATTCAGCTATTGCTGTAACTGATCATGACACTATTGCCGGAATAAAAAAAAGTTTAAAAGCAGGCCGAAAAAATAATTTAGAAGTTATTCCGGGAGTTGAATTTAATACTTTATTAGACAAAACAAAAGTCCATATACTAGGTTATTTTATCGACTATCAAAATAAAGAACTATTAAATTTATTAGATAAAATTAAAAAAGAACGTAGAGAAAGAATCGAAAAAATGATAGACTTGTTAAAAGAACTCTATAATTTTAATATATCATTAGAAGAAATAAAGGAAATTTGTGCTAATAATATTTTAGGTAGAGGACATATTGCTAGGTTGCTTACAAAAAAAGGATATGTTAAGTCTTGGGAAAAAGTTTTTGATAAATATATTGGGAGTGGTCAGCCAGCCTATGTAAGTAGAAATAAGATAACCCCTTTTGAAGCCATCGATATTATTAAAAAAGCTAATGGAATTCCAGTAATAGCCCACCCGGGACTAATAGAAGATGATAATACTGTACATCAAATTATTAATTATGGCATTAAAGGTTTAGAAGTATATTACCTTGAACATACAAAAAAGCAAATTGAAAATTACAAAAAATTAGCAAAAGATAATTCTTTGTTAATTACCGGTGGTTCCGACTGCCATGGACCTAAAAACAAAGAAGGGTTAAGACTTGGTAAAATATGCTTAGATTACAGATATCTTGAAAAGTTAAAAAAGCACAAAATACTTATAGATGATAACTCATTTAAGAAGGATTTATCATCTTAATATAGAATTAGATTAATTAGGATTAATATTTATGAATATAAATTATTTTAGGATAAGGAGTGTCGATTAATGTTAACTCAAATTTATAATTTTATTTCACTTGGAGGACCAATGGCAATTCCTCTTATTATCACTTCAATTTTCAGTTTAGCTGTAATAATAGAAAAAGCTGTGTTTTTTATTAGAAGAAAAGATAACAGTTTAAGACTATTAAAAAGAATTGAATTGAAAGTTGAAAATGATGATATTATTGGAGCCTTAAATGAACTTAAAGGAGAAAAAGGTCCAAATGCTAAATTGCTTTCAACAGCACTTTCTCACTATGAAGAAGACCCGGATCGTATTAGAGAAGTCTTACAGGCCGTTGGAGAAGATGAAATCAAGAAAATGGAAAAACATTTACCAGTACTAGATGTAATTGCAATGATCTCACCTTTATTGGGTTTATTAGGTACTGTACTGGGAATTATCAGCAGTTTCAATATATTAGGTACAGCTGCAGGTGCAGCTAATCCTGCTCAAATTAGTTCAGGGATAGCTTCTGCTTTAATAAGTACAGCTATGGGACTAATTATTGCAATCCCTACAGCAATCTTTTATTCCTACTATATTAATAAGGTTGAGGAAAAATCACATGAAATGAACCTCAGCATGATTGATATTATGGATGTTATTACAGACAGGAGTGAAAGAGATGTTCAAACCTACACATAAAAAGAAAACATCAATAAACATCATTCCAATGATTGATGTTATCTTTTTCTTATTGGTATTTTTTATGTTGTTTACATCTTTTAGAACTAATCCATATGGAATGGAAATGCAATTACCCAAAGCTGTTACTGTAACTGAACAAAAACAGGAAAATTTTGTTGTTAATATAACTAAAGAGGGTGAATTTTTCTATCAAGAAGAAAATCTCCCGATTGCAAAAATTAGTGAACTAGCCAAAGAAAAATATCAAAATAATAATAATCTAGTAGTTATTATAAATGCTGACAGTGCAACTAAATATAGTGATGTTGTCACAGTAATGGATAGTGTAAGACAAGTTGGAATATATAATCTTGCCTTAGCAGCAGAAAAGAAAGAAAATTAGGTGGTGTTAGTATGATCAATAATGACAGGAACAGATTATTCCTGTATGTAATAATATCATTAATATTCCACCTTCTTGTTTTTTATTTTTTCCCTTTTGGTTTTCTACAGGGTTTTAGTGAAGAAGAAGCTTCTGGTGATAATTTTGGTTATGTACAATATGTAGATTATAGATCTCAATCAAATGAAACTCAAGAACAACAAGAACCAGAGCCTGAACAAGAGGCTCCGGAAGAACCCGAAGAACCTCAAGAAGAACCAAAACCAGAACCCGAACCTGAACCTGAGCCTGAACCAGAACCGGAACCAGAAGAACAAACTAATGACCAAAATATAGAAATAGCTCAAGAAAATAAAACAGAAGAGCAGGTGGAAGAAACTGAAACCAATCAAGAACAGGAAGTAATAACAAGTGAAGAAAGCGATACTGAAATAGAAGTCGAACAACAAGAAACCCAGGGAGAGCAGGAAACAGAAGAAACTGAGCCTGAACCTGAGCCTGAACCAGAACCGGAACCTTCACCTCCGCCCCCACCAACTGCTGGGGAATTAATTGGCTTATCTCCCAAACCAGTATACCCCAAGTATCTGGTAAGTGAAGCTCAAAGTGGAAAAGTTGGTCTAAGCGTTAAAGTAAATCAAAATGGTGAATTAGAAAATATAATAGTAACTAATTCAAGCAATATTGATAGTATGGATAGAAATGCAAGGTTAACAATAGAAAACGGATGGGAATTTAAAAGTTATGAGCAAAGATATCAGATAGATGTTACCGTAGATTTTAATATTGATGATAGTGGTAATCCCAATGTCAATGTTGAAATTGGCAGCGTAAACTTTCTCTAATTAAGTCGGGAGGTTTAATCATTGAAGAAAAGACAAAGATTAATATTAACTACATTTTTACTCATTTCATTATTGTTTACTTCTCTTATTACGTCTGCTCAAGCTGATGTTTTTAATGAAGTAGATAATAATGGTAATCTTAGATTGGGTAATGATTATATAGTAATTGTAATAAATCAAGATGATAATGCAAAAGGTCGTTTTGCAATAGAAACAACCGGAGGCGCACCCATGGAGACCGGAGATGAAAACAAACCTCTAGTTTATGGAAGACCTAAACCATGGACTTCTTATACAACCATTAAGGTAAATAATGTAAATCATGTTTTTGGAGGATCAACCAGAAGAAGAGCTGGTGAAGGTGCTAATTACGGCGAAGTAACTGAAGAACCTGTTGTTAGAAATGATCAAATTTATACCAGTTCACTAATAGATGATATAAAAGTAGAACAAATACTTTCTATAGTAAAAAGCAGTACAACAGGATTATCTGATACAGCTCAAATCAAATATCGGCTAGTTAATACTAGTAATCAGGAAAAAGAAGTTGGCTTAAGAATTATGCTTGATACGATGCTAGGCCAAAATGATGGGGCTCCGTTTAGACTTGCAGAAAATGCAGTTACAACAGATAACCTTTACTTACAAGATGAACTTCCCATCTTCTGGCAAGCCTTTGATAGTATAAGTAATCCTACTGTAACATCTCAGGGAACTTTTAAAGGTCCTGGAGTCACTGCCCCCGATAAAGTATACTTTTCTGATTGGGGAAGTTTGGCTGATAGGGTTTGGAACTTTGATTTCAATCCTGGTGAAGAATTTGTTCGAAAAGGTGAATATGAAATTGATAGTGCAATAGCTATGATGTGGGAACCAAAAATTCTTAAACCGAATGAAGAAGTAACTTATGTTACAAATTACGGTTTAGGTGGAATAAAGAGTGTACCAGGATTATTAGCCTTAGGTGTCACTTCACCTGCCGAATTCACATTTGATGAAAATAATCAATATTTTCCTGTAGTAGCTTATATTGAAAATACATCAGAAATCAATGCAGAAAATGTTAAAGTAGAAATTGAACTACCTGAACAATTCAAGACCCGTAATAAAATTATCAAAGAAATTGGCGATTTAGAATCTAAAGATACTGCCCAAGTCAATTGGGAAGTGGGAGTTTCCGGAGAAGAAATACCGGGTAATATGACCTATACAGTTCGAGTCACCGCTGATAATACGGATTCTAATGAAGTACAAAGAAATATTACTTTCGTTGGTCCGCCAATGATTGAAACTGAAATTATGTTAGATGAAGATTTAAGAAAAGAAAAAGGTAAAATATTACCAAATCCATTTGACCTTCAAGTAAAATTTACTAATATTGGTGGTTCTACCTTATTTGATGCAAAAACAGAATTAGCATTACCACCTGGATTAACCTTTTCTGAAAAAGAGGTCAATAAAAAATATTTAGGTTATCTTCAAAGTGGTGAAAGTATTAATGTAAATTGGTCTGTAAAAGTTTTAAATGTTACTGGAGAATTGCCTTATTCCATTAATGTAAATGGTCTAAATAATTATAGTAAAACCAGACGGGAGAATCTTGATATTCCAAAACTAGAACCATATATTTATTTAGAAAAAGTTGAGTTCAGTGAAGATTACCTAACTTACAATATAATAGGTGAAAATCTTTCCCAAGTAAATAACATTAATTTGGAATTGGATTATAATCCGGATGGTTATGATATTAATTATATATTCCCAGGTGACATGTTTGTACAAAATAATAAAATAATCTTATGGGAAGACCCCATTACTTCTAAGGGCAAAATTAATTTTAATGAAACTCTTCCTGATTCTGAAAGTAGTGGTGTAATAGGTACTATCCAGTTTAGTAAAAAGAATGATAATCCACTTAATTTACAAATTAGTAAGCTCCAAGCTTTTAATCAAAATGATAATGAAATAAATATAATTTTTGAAAATTTAAAGGAGGAATAGTTTTAAGATGAGAAGATTTAATAGTAGTTTCATAGTTATTACTGTGATATTTACAATGCTGTTTTCATTTTCTGCCCTAGGTGCTGAAATAAAAGATGTCCCAGAAAGCCATTGGGCGTACGATAGTGTCAATTTATTAGTCGAAAAAGGTTACTTATCCTTATATGAAGATGATACTTTTAAAGGCACAAATAAGGTTAGCAGATATGAACTTGCTGAAATTATAGCAAGAATGCTTAACGATGTAGCAGCTGGTGATACTGAAATGAGTGAAGATGATGTTGATACTTTAAGAGAATTATCCTTAGATTTTAGAGACGAATTAGTTGATATAGCAAACAAACAAAATGCTTTTTCTAAAAATTTAAATCAAGTTCAGAAAAAAAATGTAATACAAGATGAAGAAATTGGAAAAGCAAACGAAAAACTCTCAAGTGTACAAGAAGAAGTAAGACAAATACTTGATGAAATTGCAACTCTTAGTGAATTAAATAATAGAGTAGATGAATTAGGTAATAAAGTTAAAACCTTAGAAGAAGATTTATCTACTACAAATCAAAAATTAACTGAGAAAGACCAAAAAATAGAAGAATTAAGAACTGAATTACAGGGAACTGATATTCAGGAATTGAAAGATAGAAATTCTGCTTTAGAATCTAAAGTTAATACCTTACAAGGCAGATTACAAGAATTGCAGCAAAATGTAAATGAAAATAATGATCAACTTACTCAATTAACAAGTGAGGAAGAAGAAGGTCAACTTAAAGGAAACCAAACTACATTATATTTAGGTGCTGCAGTTCTACTAGCACTATTACTGGGTAGCTAATATGAAAAGTATTTTAATAAAATCAACTTCTATCTTATTAATTATTCTATTTGCAGTTATGATAAACTCAGTAGTTTTTACCAATCCAATTCTTACTCCTAAAACAGAGGCGGCCGGTCTTGAAAAAAATGACCTTATAACAGGTTTAGGTATAGCCTTTGTACTATATATGTTATTTGAAACAACTGATAATGATAATTTAGTAGAATCAGAAGTTGATACAACTGATCTTAATAATAATAGTAGAGATTATGATATTGAAATAGATTCTATAAACGTAGAACTTTTGGCAAAAGTAATTCATGCAGAAGCTAGAGGAGAATCTTTTGAAGGACAAGTTGCAGTGGGAGCAGTTATAGTTAATAGGATGGAAAGTCCAAAATTTCCTAATACAATTGAAGGTGTTTTATATCAATCTAATCAATTTATGAGTGTTAATAATGGACAAATCAACTTAGCTCCTAATCAAAGTGCATACAGAGCTGCAAGAAGAGCCATAAATGGTGAAGACCCTTCACAAGGTGCCTTGTTCTTCTTTAACCCTGATAAATCAGAAAATCCTGAAGCTTTCGATCGTTATGAGGTTACTGTTAGAATAGGAAACCATATATTTGCAAAATAGAACGATAAAATTGAATAGATCATAAAAGCATGTAAGCTATAACTTAGTTTACATGCTTTTTATTTTTTAAATAAAGAAATTTGTGTAAATTAACAAGAGGAAAATACTGGATTTTATTTAATAAATAATATTGGAAGTATTAATAAAATAATTCAAGGAGGAAAAAATTTATGCTAAAAAATAAGAAGGGCTTACTAGTCTTAACATTATTTTTAACATTTTCACTTGCTTTAACAGCAGGAGCACAAGCAGAAGTAAAAAATATGATCGTCTTAATTGGTGATGGTCTTGGACAAGGTCAAATCGATATGGCAAGATACATGTCAGAAGATAAAGATGGTCAATTAGAACTGATGCAGTTACCAAATATAGGTATGATGATGACAAGTTCTACTCAAGGTGTTCCAGATTCAGCTGCAGCTGGTACCGCAATGGCTACTGGTCATAAAACTAAAAATGGTATGGTAGGTATGTCACCTAATGGTGCTGAATTAGATTCTATTTTAGATTATGCAGAAACTCTAAATAAATCTACCGGTATCATTAGTACAAACAAAGTAACTGATGCAACTCCAGCTGCATTTTCTGTATCTGCTAAAAGCAGAGACAATGAAGTAGCAATTGCAAAAGCTATTTTAAATAATGATGTAGATGTAGTCCTTGGTGGTGGAGCAGATGAATTTACTGAAGAAGAAGATGTTGTAGCTCAAGCACAAGACATGGGTTATGATTATGTAACCAATCAAAATGAATTAGCAAATGCACAGGCTTCAAATAATAAATTATTAGGCCTGTTCAATGACTCCTATATGAACTATAAACTTGATCGTGATGATTTAAATTCAAAAGAACCTTCCTTAAAAGAAATGACTAAAAAAGCTGTCAATATTCTTTCCCGTAATGAAAATGGTTTCTTCTTAATGAGTGAAGGGGCTCGTATTGACCACGCCGCTCATGCTGCAGACATTCCAGGTGTTGTTGCTGAAACTCTAGAATTTGATGAAACTGTTGAATATGCAGTTAACTGGGCTAAGAAAAATGGAAATACTATGGTCGTAGTTGTTGCAGACCATGAAACAATGGGCTTCTCAGTTACTGAGCCTATCAATAAAGAAGCTTTAATGAATATCGAAGTTTCACCTGAATACATGGCAGGCCAGATGGTAGAAAAAGAAGGCGAACCTGGCATGACAATAGAAAGTATTAAAGATGTATTTGCTGAATATGCTAATGTTGAAATGACTGACAAAGAAGCAAAAGAATTTAACCAATCAATAATCAACAATGAAGGGAATATGTACTATCAATATATGATTGGATGGGAAATTGGTTCAGTAATAGCATCAGAATATAGTGCTGGTGTCTTACCTGCTGATATTAGAGCAGACTCTTCAACTGGTGGACACACACTTAATTCAGTACCAATTTTTGCCTTTGGTCCTGAATCTAATGAATTTAACGATGTATTAGATAATACAGAATTTCACCAGGTACTATTTGATGCATTTAAACCTGGAAATTAATTTTCTATAGATACAATAAAACTAAAAAGGGGGCATTGCCCCCTTTTTTTAATTAATATGTAAAGTTTAATTGACATTAAGTAAATTTTGCTTTACAATATATATAGTAAATATTATATTTAATCTTTTTAAAATATTTACTAATAAAATTTAAGAGGAAGAGAGTGATCAATTTGAAAAAAGAAACATATGAAAAAATAGGAAAGATGTTTCCTATAATAGTAGGTGCTTCGTTTGGATTTAGTATTTTTATTGGAGGTTTAATAATCCCTCTTGTTGTAGTAGGAATAGGTGTACCTTTTATAATGTGGTCTAAGACTCAAGTAGAAGAGGTAATTGAAGACGAAAGGGATAAAACAATTGGAAGAAAAGCTATGAGAAATGCTGTCGTGATCTATTCATTACTTGGTACAGTAATAGGGCTTTGGTTATACATAGCGGGTGGAGAGATACAAATGATAATCTCTCACACTATCCTAACCAGTATTTCGTTTATTCTTATTTTATATATAATATTTTTTGCCTATCTTGAAAGAAAAATGTAGGTGGGTTTCGATGACAAACAATCTGAAGGTATTCCGAGCAAGGTATGATTTAACACAAAAAGAATTAGCTGAAGAAGTTGACGTAACTCGTCAAACTATAATCTCAATAGAAAAGGAAAGATATGAACCATCTTTAACATTAGCCTTTAAATTAGCCACATATTTTGATGTTAAAATTGAAGATATTTTTCTCTATGAAAAATCAACTGATAATTAAAAAAAGAGGAATACACCTTCTAAAGGTATATTCCTCCCTATTATTATTTTGTCTATTTTACTTTTCAAGTTCTTCTTTTTTAGTTTCTATTTTAGGTAGTTTATATACATTTTTAATATTATCAGAATCATCATATTCTTTGATTTTATACATATAACCCGGCATTTGGGTTTCAGAGACATCACTTACTTCTAATTCTATCATTTTATTTTCTTCAGTAACAAGTAACAATTTATCCTCTTTATCAGCTAAGAACATTGAATACATCTCATAATTACCAGATTTTGATGTATTTCTACCCTTACCATTTCTATTTTGTTTAGTAAAGTTATCTACTGCAATTTTGTTAGATTTTCCGTCAGATGAAATGGATACTAAGTAATCATAATTATCTGCTTTATCCATAAAAATTGCTTTATTTTCATCTAGTTTTATACCAGAACTTCCCATCGTATAACGTCCTGTACTACTGACTGAATCCTCTTCAAATCTTATTGTTTTTCCATTATCAGTTCCAATAATTAAATCATTACCTCCCTGACTTTCAATTACATCTATTACTTTATCTCCATCCGCTAACTTAATTGCATTTATAGAAGAATAATTGGAATCATATTCTTCTCCAATCGTTCTTTTAACTTTTCCTTGTTCAGTTAATATATCTATATATTCTTCTTTAAGATCATCATTTAAACATAACACTTTTACAATAGTTTCATCCATTGGTATTCTTAAATACTTATTAAGCGGTTCTCCAGTAGATAAACCGTGATGTTCCTCAATATCATGGATCGATAACGTGTAGACTTTACCGCCTTCAGTAAAGAACAGTAGCTTATCATAAGAACTACCTTTCATTAACTCTAAGAGATAATCATTTTTAGAAGAACGCATATTGCTTTCATCTGAATTTCTTTTAATGTTCTGTCTTAATGAATAAGAAATAACAGCTTCTTTTTCTTTAATTAAATCCTCTTTAGTAATTACTGCTTTATTTTTATCACTTATAATTTCAGTTCTTCTTTCATCCCCAAATTTTTCTTTTACTTCCTTGAGTTCATCTATAATTACCTGATTTAATTCCTTTTCACTACCTAATATTTGTTTTAGGTCCTTTATATTTTCTTTCAATTCACTAACTTCAGCTTCGAGTTTTTCAATTTCCATTCCGACCAATCTTCTAAGCTGCATATTTAAAATTGCTTTCGCTTGCTCATCGGTAATATCTAGTTCATCTACCAATTTTTTATGTGCTTCATTTGTAGACTCGGAATTCCTTATTATAGAGATCACTAAATCTAATTTGTCAATTGCTTTCATTAGACCTTTTAAAAGATGAAATCTTGATTGTAATTGTTCAAGTTCATATTTAGCTCTTTTGGTAATTACTTTTTTTCTGAAACGAATAAAGTACTTCAAGATTTTTAAAAGACTCATAACCTCAGGTTTATTATCAATTAGGGCTAATAGATTAATTCTATAACTATTTTGAAGACGGGTGTATTTATATAGTCTGTTAAGAACTATATTAACGTCTGCACCTTGTTTCAATTCGACAACAATACGTAACCCTTCTTTATCGGTTTCATCGCGTAAATCCCTTATTTCTTCCAATTTTCCTTTACTAATATATTTAGCTATTTCTTCAATTAATTTAGATTTATTAACCTGGTAAGGTATTTCTGTGATAACTAGTTGTTTATGTCGACCGACATTTTCAACTTTAGTTTTTCCTCTTACATTAAGTTTGCCTTTACCTTTTTTATATGCTTCTTTAATACCTTCATTTCCAACAATTGTCCCACCAGTAGGGAAATCTGGACCAGATATATGATTATCAATAATTTCGTCAATTGAAAGTTCTGGATCTTTAACTAAAGCAATAATAGCATCAGCAACTTCATTTAAATTATGAGGAGGAATATCGGTACTCATCCCGACTGCAATTCCACTCGAACCATTAATTAAAAGATTTGGAACTCGGGAAGGAACAACATCAGGTTCTTTTAAATTACCATCAAAATTTTCACTAAAACTAACTGTTTCTTTTTCAATATCTTTTAAAAGATAGTCTGATAGTTCGGTTAATTTTGCTTCAGTATATCTCATTGCTGCTGGTGAATCTCCGTCCACAGAACCAAAATTACCGTGTCCGTCAACTAGAGGATACCTTTGATTGAAATCCTGGGCCATTCTGACCATTGCATTATAAACTGTTTGATCTCCGTGAGGATGGTATTTACCTAATACTTCACCAACAATTCTTGCAGATTTTTTGTGGTCCTTATCAAAAGTTAATCCTAATTCTTTTGCAGCATAGAGAATCCTTCTATGTACCGGTTTTAAACCATCTCTAACATCGGGCAGAGCACGAGAAACAATAACACTCAATGAATAGTTTAAATAAGCTTCTTTCATTTTTTCTTCGATCGCAATAGAGGAAATTTTTTCAGACATAATATACCCCTTTCAAAAGTATAGTATAAATAATAATAATTAAATAAATTCGATTTTAAAAATATATTTCACAATTTGTTTTCTATTTGATATTATACCATGTAGTCATATTATTGCAAGAATAGGTGGCAAATACTCCTACTGTTTGTTATAATAATAATGGTTACAATAAGAAAGGGTGGATGTTAAGTGGACTTATTTGACAAAGACAGATATAGTGCAGACAAAATTGAAGTACTAGAAGGTTTAGAAGCAGTTCGAAAAAGACCAGGAATGTATATCGGATCAACCGGTATTAAAGGACTACACCATCTTGTATGGGAAGTAGTTGATAATAGTATCGATGAATTTCTAGCAGATTTTGGTGATAAAATTAAGATTACCGTTCATGAAGATAACAGCGTAAGTGTTGAAGACTGGGGAAGAGGTATTCCCGCAGATGTACATAAAGATACAGGTCGTCCCGCTGTAGAGATAGTTTTAACTACACTTCATGCTGGCGGTAAATTTAATAATAATAGTTACAAAGTAGCTGGTGGATTACACGGAGTAGGTGTTTCAGTTGTAAATGCTTTATCTGAAAAATTAGTAATTGAAACCCACTGGGAAGGTCGTAAATATACTCAGACCTATAAAAAAGGATTACCAGTCAATAATCTTTCAAAAGAAGGAAAAACCGATAAATCCGGTACTGTTATTACATTTAAACCGGATAGTGAAATTTTTGATACAACTAAATTCAAGTTTGAAACTTTAGCACATAGATTTAAACAATCGGCATATTTAAATAAAGATTTGACTTTAGTTTTAGAAGATGAAAGAAATGATAAAAAAGAAACCTATCAATATGATGGTGGTATTAAAGCATTTATAGAATATCTTAACCAAAATAGAGATCTTTTACATCAAGAAATTATATATAATCAGGATACAATAGATGAATATGAATTAGAATTTGCAATACAATACAATCAAGGATACTCAGAAAGAATATTTTCTTATGCCAATAATATAAATACTGTTGATGGTGGATATCATTTAACCGGTTTTAAGTCAGCTTTAACAAAAGCTGTCAATAATTTTGCAAAAAAGAATAATTTATTACCTAAAAGTGTTAATGGTCTAAGCGGACATGATGTAAGGGAAGGTATCACCGGCGTAATTAATGTAAAACTCCCTAACCCACAGTTTGAAGGACAGACTAAATCAAAATTAGGGAATAGTGAATTAAGAAGTATCGTAGAAAAAAGTGCCTATGACTATTTAAGTCTTTATTTAGATACAAACCCTGAATTAGGTAAAGCAGTTGTAAATAAAGCACTTAAATCAGTAAGAGCAAGGCAAGCCTCTAAAAAAGCTCGTGAATTAACAAAAAGAAAATCAGTTCTTTCTTCAAGTTCTCTACCCGGCAAATTAGCAGATTGTGCTAGCAAGAAAGCTGAAAACAGTGAAATATTTATTGTTGAGGGAGACTCAGCTGGTGGATCGGCTAAACAAGCTAGAAACCGTCATAATCAGGCTATTCTGCCATTGAAAGGGAAAATACTTAATGTAGAAAGAGCACGTCTTGATAAGATTTTAAACAATACTGAGGTAGCTTCTATAATTACAGCACTTGGTACAAGCGTAGGTGAAGATTTTGATTTAAGTAATTTAAGATATGAAAAAATAATTATAATGACTGATGCCGACATAGATGGTGCCCATATATCTACATTAATTTTAACTCTATTTTACCGTTACATGCAAGAATTAATTGAAGAAGGGCATGTTTATTTAGCAAGACCACCCCTATATAAAGTAACATATCGAAAAAACAGTCAGTATATTTTTAATGAACAAGGGTTAGAAGAATACAGAAAAGAACATGGGGCTGGTAATTTTAGTATTCAAAGATATAAAGGTCTTGGTGAAATGAATGCAGATCAGTTGTGGGAAACTACAATGTCCCCTGAAACAAGGAAACTTCAAAAAGTTGAAATTAATGATGAAATTGAAGCAGATGATGTATTTACAAAATTAATGGGATCTAATTCTAAGCTAAGAAAGAAATTTATTTTCAAAAATGCTGATTTAGCAACAGAAATCGATATTTAAATACAACAATCCCGCAGTTTTAAAAAATTGTGGGATTATATTTACCCTATTAAAATATATCCTTTATTCAATTAAAAAAGAAGAGAGGGATAAGAAATGAGAAAAAATTTGGATACCCCGAATCTTAAGCCTGATTTTTATATTTATCTTATCGCTTTTTGCATTTGATGTTTTTCTATCGAAGCTTTATTATTTCAACAAATTGGAGGTTTTCTAATCCAACTCATTCCATTCGCTATTCTATTAATAATTTTATTCTTCTTTTGGAAAAAACCATTATATAGCGGTTTGTCATACATTTTAGTGAGTATAATTTTGCTTTTTTTTTAATGCCTAAAATATATTTATAGTTTATTGTTTTTATCTATAGTACAGGTTGCTATAGGTTTTCTTTTTATTATGTTTAGAAAAAAGTGGTTAAAAAATAAGCTGTTATTACTAATTTTTTAAAATAAACAAAAGTATTAGTATTTATATATGCAAAATAACATTACATAATTATTTTATTTAAAAGGAATATTGTATATAATCTTTAATTTATAAAATAGAAATAATATATCAGCTCTTAAAAAATATTTGAATTTTATTAAATCATAATATAACTAACAATTAAAAACATGGGGTATTTAAAATGAATAAGAAAAATATAATTTTATTTTTAGTAATAATACTTTTAGGTTTACCGGCAGCTTTGTTAACACATATATTTTTATTATTAGTTGATCAAATTTCACTAAACGTTATAAATCATTTTTCTAATAATCTAATGATGATATTTATTCCTGCTATCGGAGGTTTAATTGTAGGTTTATTATTAAAATATGGAACACTAACTGCTAAAGGACATGGTATACCATTACTTATCTCTTCGATTAAATCGAATAAAAAAGGATTGACCAAAAAGGACTTACATTATGAAGGATTAGCAACTACTTTTACTGTAATTTCAGGTGGTTCTGTAGGTCTAGTAGGGCCTATCATTGAATTAACTACAGGTATTTCAGATATTATTGGTCGATATTTAAATTTTGAATTAAAAGATTATCAAATACTTATAGGAAGTGCAACTGCTGCAGGTTTTTCCGCTGTTTTTATGGCACCATTTGCGGCTACCATATTCTCATTAGAAGTAATACATAAAAAATGGTCTCTTAAGAATATATTATATACAGTATTAGCATCCTTTTCGAGCTTAATTGTAATGAATACAATTAATCCAAATTATAAATACTTTTTCAACTTAGATATTGCAATCCAAAGTATGGGAAGAAATCAGTACATTTTCTTAATTGTTTTCACATTTTTGATTTCGATAGTAGGTTGGTTATTTATAAATACATTAGTAATAAGTGAAAATATTTTTTTTAAACTTGATATTCCATTGTATTTTAGACCTGCTTTGGGTGGTTTATTAGTTGGAACAATTGGTTATTTTTATATTGAAATCATGGGAACAGGAAGTAATATTATTTCTAACTTTAATAAATTTGAGGTTCCTATCATTATCTTAACAGTTATCTTATTTTTAAAAATTATAGCAACAAGTTTATCGATTGGTTCGGGAGGATCAGGTGGTTTGTTTGCTCCAATGATTTTAACTGGTTTATTATCCGGCTTCCTTGTTGGAAAAATTGGTTTAATCTTTTGGCCAGCTTTTGCGATTAATCCAATCTTTTTAGCACTTTGTGGTTTAGTAGGTATTTTGGCAGGTTTAATAAAAACCCCGATTGCGAGTATTATTTTAGTTCTTGAGTTGTTTTATTTACCTAACTCTATACTTCCACTAATTCTTTCTGCATTTATTCCTTTTATTATCCTTAATTTAATGAAAGTTAAAAGTATTTATTCTCCCGAATTATTCAATAAGGAAATGTAAAGAATTAACAATTATTGACAAGTACACTTTTTATGGTATAATAATATTAATAATATGGAAGGGGAGATATTAATGCAAAAATATCAATGTACAGTATGTATGTATATTTATGATCCTGAAAAAGGAGACCCCACTGCAGGTATTGAACCCGGTACCGCTTTTGAAGACTTACCAGATGATTGGGTCTGCCCGGATTGTGGAGTAGGTAAAGACTTATTTGAACCATATGAATAAAACATAATAAATTTAGAAAGTAATTAAACCGGGGTTTCCCGGTTTTTACTTTTATAATGAATTATAGTATAATTGATTTTAGAATGTTTATTAGAAAGTTTAATTGTTAAGGAGCTGTTTGTCTTGTTTAAAAAAATATTGAATCTTAACATAGAAGATATGTCTACAGCACAAATATTAGTATCGGGTTACTTTGTAATAATAATTACAGGTACAATGCTACTTATGTTACCATCAGCCACAACCCAAGCAGGTGGAATGAGCTTTCTAAATGCATTATTTACTTCTACTTCTGCTACTTGTGTAACTGGTCTAATTGTAGTAAATACAGCTTCTGCTTTTACTGTATTTGGCCAACTTGTAATTATGATTTTAATCCAAATCGGTGGATTGGGTATTATGACTATGTCAACCCTTGTAGCTTTTATAATCGGTAAAAAAATTACTTTAAAAGAAAGATTGATAATACAAGAAGATTTAAATCAATTTAAAATTTCTGGTTTAGTAAGACTAATTAGATATGTAATTGGTTTCACTTTGATATTTGAAGGTATTGGAGCCTTAATCATGTTTTTCCGGCTACTTGTAGATTACGAACCTATGCGCGCTCTATATTTAGCGGTATTCCATGCCGTTTCTGCCTTTAATAACGCAGGATTTGACTTGTTTGGTAATTCTCTAGAGAGTTTTACTGGTGATATCGCAATTAACTTTGTGGTTATGAGTTTAATAATTATCGGAGGAATAGGTTTTGGAGTAATAACTGAAATCTTTAATCTTAAAAAATTCAAACACATAAGTCTCCAAACCAAAATAGTATTTTTAATATCGGGATTTTTAATAGTATTTGGAATGATAGTTATCTTTGGTTTTGAATTTACCAACCCAGAAACAATGGGGAATCTAAAATTTGGTGATAAAATGTTATCTTCACTATTTCTTTCTGTAACACCAAGAACCGCCGGTTTCAATACGGTGCCCACTGGGTCTTTAAGAAATTCCACACTATTTTTTATAATAATATTAATGTTTATTGGTGCTTCACCAGGTTCAACTGGAGGCGGTATTAAAACTACAACTTTTGGAGTTATGATCTTAACTCTTTGGAACTTAATGATTGGGAAAAAAGATATAGAAATCTTTAACAGACAGTTAGAAAAAGATATTATCTTTAAAGCTATTGCAATCACCATGATTTCTGCGGGTTTAGTTGTATTTGTTACTATAATATTAACTATTACAGAACAGGCTACCTTTTTAGATATATTATTTGAAACAGTTTCTGCATTTGGTACTGTTGGGTTATCGACCGGTGTTACTCCTAACTTATCGGAAATTGGACGAACATTGATAATCTTTACAATGTTTGCCGGAAGAGTCGGACCATTAACATTTGCAGTTGCCTTTGCAGAAAAAGAAAGAAAAGGTATTTATCATTATCCAACAGAAGATGTAATGGTTGGTTAAGATAGTTTTTAATTAGGAGGCTAATAATATGAAGCAGTTTATTGTTGTAGGTCTTGGTAGATTTGGTTCTAGTGTTGCCAAAACTCTAACTGATAATGGTTATGATGTGCTTGCCATTGATCAGGACCATCAAATTATACAGGATATTTCAAACTCAGTAACCCATGCCGTAGAAGCTGATGCAACTGATGAAGAAGCTTTAAAAACATTAGGAGTAAGAAACTTTGATGTTGCTATCGTTAGTATCGGTGATAATTTACATGCAAATATATTGTGTACATTAATATTAAAAGAACTTGAGGTCCCTTATGTAATAGTAAAAGCGCAGGATAATTTACACGGTAAAGTTCTTACAAAAGTAGGAGCTGATCGAGTAGTCTATCCAGAAAGGGATATGGGAGAACGAATTGCTAATAACCTAATTTCTTCCAATGTATTAGACTATTTAGAATTTGCCCCCAATTACAGTGTTGTCGAAATTATGGCTTCTGAAACTATGGTTGGTAAAACTTTAGCAGAACTTGGGTTTCGAAATAAATATGATGTAAATGTTATGGCTATAAAACGAGGTCAATCACTTAATATGACCCCAGGCGGAAATGATAAAATATTGGAAGACGATACTCTAATAGTAATGGGTAAAAATGAAAATTTAGATCAAGTTAGACATCTTTAAAACCAGTAATTACTGGTTTTTCTTTTTTAATAAACATATTTTTTAAATACCTTAAAGAGAGTGATAGAAGTTAAGACCACTCGCAAACCACTGAGGCTTGCCCCGAGGAGGGTCAATACTTATGGAAATTAAAGAAGTATATAAGTATAGTTATAAAAAAGTTTTGGAAAGTTTGGATGTAAATTATAAAAATGGTTTAAAGCAAAACGAAGCAGAACAAAGATTAAAAGAATATGGATCCAATTCTTTAAAAAGGGGTTCACAAATCTCCCCATGGGAAATTTTAATAAGCCAATTCAAAAATATTATTGTAATTCTTTTAATAATGGCTTCAAGTATTTCATTTTTTATTGGAGATACTATTGAAGGATTCGCAATTCTGGCTGTAATTATCATAAATGCCTTATTTGGCTTTATAACAGAATATAGAGCCGAAAAATCTGTAGAAGAATTAAAGAAAATGATTACAACTCAAGCTAAAGTTTTAAGAAATGGTAAAGTAAAAGAAATTAATTCAGAAAATGTTGTACCTGGAGATATTTTAATTATAGAAGAAGGAGACAGAGTAACTGCTGATGGTAGACTAATTGAAGCAGATAACTTGGCTTTAGATGAATCTGCTTTAACTGGAGAATCAGAACCAGTCAGTAAACATACTAATAAAATTGAAGAAGATGTTCCTATAGCCGATACAGAAAATATGATATATATGGGAACAGCTGTTACGAGAGGTAATGGAGTAGCAGTTATCACTGATACAGGTAACAATACCCAGATGGGTGAAATAAGTGACCTTTTAAGCCAAACTAAAGATGAAAAAACGCCATTGGAAGAAAAACTAGACCAGTTAGGTAAATCTTTAATCGTAATAACTTTGGTTTTAGCTGGAGTTGTTTCCCTATTAGGAATCATTAACGGTAAAGATATCATAGAAATGTTAAAAACAGGTATTGCACTAGCTATTGCAGCAGTTCCAGAAGGTTTACCAGCTGTAGCCACAATAACTCTTGCAATTGGTATGAGAATAATGGCTAAACATAATGCCCTTGTTAAAAGTCTTCCAGCTGTAGAAACATTAGGTTCAACTACAGTAATTTGTACAGATAAAACAGGTACTTTAACAGAAAACCAGATGACCGTTAACCAAATTTATTTAAATGATAAAAATATTGAAGTTACAGGTACAGGATATAAACCTGAAGGTGAATTTAAAGTAAATAATGAAGTTATAGATGTTGAAGATGATCAAGATCTTCAGCTATTTTTAAAAGCTGCTACTCTAAGCAGCAATGCATCTATAAATAAGGATGAAAATTTATGGAAAGTCGTAGGAGATCCAACTGAAGGTGCCCTAGTTACTGCAGCAAATAAAGCCGATATTTCTAAGAACGAAATGGAAAAAAATGATTATAGTAGAACAGCTGAAATTCCCTTTACTTCAGAAAAGAAATTTATGGCTGTCTCGTATTCGGAACCTGAAGATAAAGAATATATTTATTTTAAAGGTGCTCCCAATGTTGTACTAGATAAATGTGATAAATATTTAGTTAAAAATTCTATTGAAGATTTAAATGAAGATGCAAAAGAAGAATTTACTAATATAAATCACAAGATGGGTAGAAAAGGATTAAGAGTTCTTGGAGTTGCCTATAAGGAAAAAGAAAAAGAAGATATAGATGATGATATTGAAAATAATCTAATTTTTCTAGGTTTTGCTGGTATTATGGATCCACCTCGCTCTGATGTTAAAAAATCAATAGCCACTGCTAAACAGGCAGGAGTAAGAACAATAATGATTACAGGTGATCAAAGTGATACCGCATATGCAATAGGGAAAATGGTCGGTATTGGTGATGATACTCAAAATCCTATAACCGGTTCACAGCTCAAAAAGTTCGACTTAAATGAACTCAAAGAAAAAATTAGAAACAACTCAATTTTTGCTAGAGTTTCACCAAAAGATAAGTTAGATATTATAGATGCATTAAATGGTAATAATGAAGTTACTGCCATGACAGGTGACGGAGTGAATGATGCACCAGCTCTTAAAAAGGCTGATATTGGAGTTTCAATGGGCCAAAGGGGTACAGCAGTAGCTAAAGAAGCCTCAGATATGGTTTTACTGGATGATAGATTTGGGACTATTGTTGATGCAATTAAACAGGGTAGAGTAATTTTTGATAACATCCAAAAATTTATTCACTTCCTATTTTCTTGTAATTTAAGTGAAATAATGTTTATCTTTTTGGGAATCCTATTTCAATTACCAACCCCTTTATTAGCATTACAGATCTTATGGTTGAATCTTGTAACAGATGTATTCCCTGCCTTAGTTATGGCCTGGGAAGAACCGGAAGCTAATATAATGAATAAACCACCTAGAGACCCTGACAAAGCTATTTTAACTAATAAATTTAAGATTAAAATTGGAATCCAGGGTTTAATCCTTACTTTAGGTCCACTTTTAACTTATATGTATTCTTTGAATATTTTCAATCTTACCGAAAGTAGAACAATTGGTTTTATGACATTAGCATTTGTACAACTCTTACATGTGTTTAATGTAAGACGTAAAAACGGACTTGGATTTGATAAGACATTACTTAAAAACAAATATTTATGGGGAGCAGTAGCATTTACAATCTTATTACAGCTTATAGCCGTTTATACCCCGTTTTTACAGAAAATAATTCATACAACAAACCTTACCCTTAATATGTGGTACATCGTTATGCTAGGTGCAATATGTCCCATATTATTGATTCAAGCATATTCGTTGATACGACATCGTTTAAAAACTAAATAATAATTTGATTAACCTTCCATTACCAGTTCACGGTATTGGAGGGTTTTTTTATTTTTAATATGAAAAAGATAAATAATTGTTAAAAACTTTTAAATATTTATGAAATAATGGTATATATTCAAAATTGTAAGAGAATGTTTAAATATTTAAGAGCTGATTTTTTCTAAGAGTTATACAGGGCTTGACAAGTCAAATATATATGTTATTATTTATAACGGTCACTATCAATCAAGAAAAATATTTCAATAAATTCAAACAGGAGGTTAAAAATTAATGATACAAGATAAAGTCAATTTCAAAAACTTATTAATCTCATTAGGAATTTTAGTTCTACTAGTAAGTCTAAGCACATCTACAGGAATAATTCAAGCAGCTGACAACGGAGTAAAGGTCGAAAAGGGTTGGACTCCAATTCCTGGTGGCGAAGCTAACTCAGAAAATGATATTACAATGAAAAACAGTAATTTTGCAGTAACAATATCCGGTACAGAAGGAAGTAAACCTCCCTGGGGTGTTCCAAGAGGTGGAATCCTTGATGGTGCTCCAGTTGTAGACGGAGAAATTCAATTAGATAGACTAATCCTAGTTGACTTCCTGCCAGATAGATGGTCAGGTTGGCCAACAGATTATCAAGATGTAAAAATAGTAGAAAATTCACCTAAAAAAGGTGTAGTTGAAGTAAAAAGAGACTGGTATGAAGCAGAGTTAATAACCACGATAACTTTAGAAAAAGGTGATGAATTCGTTCATTTAGAATCAACTTTAAAGAATGCTAAAGAAGTACATGAAGATATTAATTCAGGCTATACCTTATCAATTGAAGGTGGCTGGATCGATGTTCCAGGTGGCCGTGGTGCAAGAGAAAACACTCTCGGCGACTGGATGGTAGGCTATAATGAGAATTGGGCTTTTGGCCTACATTCTAATTACTATAGTACAGTTGACGGAGGTACCACTTGGACAGAACAGTTTAAAACAAATACTTTTAATCCTGAAGATGAAAAAACCTATGAAGCCTGGCTACAGGTTGTTCCTAAGGGGGAATCATCTCCAGTAATAGACTTCAACATGGAACTCAACGATACAGCCCGTGGTAAAGTATCGGGAAAAGTTATCAATACTCAGGGACAAAAATTAGAAAAATTAATTGTAGTTGCCTATAAAAATGGTGAAGTATTTGGTTGGAATATTGGAAAAGATGGAAAATATTCATTTGACTTACCTACTGGTACTTATCAATTAAAAGCAATGGCAGAAAAAAATGCCCCCAGTAGTAGTAAAAAGGTAACTGTAAAAGAAAATGAAGAAAAAACAGTTAATTTAACAGATGTTAAAGGACCCGGTAATATTAATTTAGGAGTCTCTGAAAATAATACAGAAAAACCTCTTGATGCAAAAATAGAGATTTCTGGTGGTCCGGAATATCCAATTAGATATTTAGGAAGTACTACTAAATTTACCAATTTAGATAATAAGGGAAAAGCAAGTTTTGCATTTCCACCTGCAACTTATGATATGACTATTAATTCTGGTGCTCCTTTTGTTGCAGAGGAAACAACTTTAGAAGATATTACAGTTAAAAGTGGAGAAACTAATAATCTTTCTGCTACAATTAATATCACAAAACAACCCAATGACCATAATTGGTATAGTGCAGATCTCCATCAACATTCAGACATTTTAGATGGAATTACAACTCCAAAAGAATTAGTTATTTCAAACCTAGCAGCACAAACAGATTTGGCCTTTGTAAGTGATCATGACTCAGTAGCAAGACATAGAGCAGTAAAGGAATTTGCAAATCAAAGAGATTTACCATTCATCCCATCTGTGGAAATTTCCCCTATGTGGTCACACTTCAATGTATTTCCACTACCTATGGGATATGAAAAACTTCATAGTACAGGAACAGCTAGTGAAATATTTGAAACTGCTCGCGAATTAGAAGATGTAGTTATTCAAATAAACCATCCCTGGATTTCTTATGGATATTATAATGCCCAAAATAATGACTCAATCCCAGGTGGTTATGATAATGATTATGATGTCGTAGAAATTAGAAAACAAAAGATCAAAAATAGTGATAAGAAAACTATCAATAAATTATACAATCTATGGAATCAAGGTAAAGAAAAATATATGGTAGGTAATACTGATATACATGATATTGAAAGCAATACAACCGGCTATATTCGTACTTTCGCTAATGTGGAAGGTGATTTAACTGCAGAAACTTTTTCAGCAGCAGTTAAAGAAGGTAATTCTTTTGTTAGTCGCGGACCATTAGTATATCCAGAAAAAGACTTTGGTCAAACCTATCAACTTGAAAATGGAGTTTTTGAACTTTCATTTGAGGCTGCAGCAGCTAAAGGTCTAAAAGAAGTACATGTAGTAAAAGAAGGAGAAAAAATTAAATCAAGACTTCTTTCTTCACAATATGTAGACCTTGAAGAAGTTGAAGAAAAAGAATATGAATTCTATCTACCTACTTCTGAAGATACTTGGTATTCATTAATTATAGTAGATAAAGCTGGTAACCATTTATATACAAACCCAATCTGGGTAGAAGCAAATTAAAGTATAACCAAACAATTTAATATATAATCACTAAGACTTAATCAAGAGTTTGGAGAAAGTAAATTATCTCCAAACTCTTTTTTTTATTTAGTGTAAATTTCATCTTAATTTTGATACAATAATATTAAGAAAATTATGAACATATTTTTATACCTTAAGGAGGTAAATTTAAATGACTATTAACTGGGGAATTATTGGGGCCGGTTTTATTGCTCAAGTCTTTACAGAAGAATTTGATTATATTGAACAAGGAAAAATCACTGCAATAGCATCTCGCTCTCGCGATAAAGCAGAAAAATTTGCATTAAAAAATAATATTGAAAAAAGCTATTCTAATTATGAAGAGCTTGCTAAAGATGATGAAATAGATGTAATCTATATAGCTACCCCTCATAGTCATCATTTAGAAAATACTTCACTTTGCTTAAATAATAATAAACATGTATTATGTGAAAAACCAATTGCTGTTAACGAAAAGCAGGCCCAAAAAATGTTTAAACTAGCTGAAGAAAAAAACTTATTTTTAATGGAAGCAATGTGGACATACTTTTTACCACCGATTCTTAAAGTTAAAAAATTGATAAATGGAGGGAAAATAGGAGAAATAAGATTGTTAACAGCACGCGTCGGTATTAATGCTGTAAAGAAAGAAAATAAAAGATTGTTTGATCCAAAACTTGCCGGTGGTACACTGCTTGATACTGGTATTTATCCAGTAGCCCTCTCAAATTATCTACTTGAAGGGGAGCCAAAGGATGTTAATGCATCTAGTTATATAGGAGATACAGGTGTAGATGAGCACTCTGCTTTACTTTTAAAATATCCCAAAGAACAAATTGCTCAGTTGACCTGTTCAATACAAGCCGATATTTTAACCGAAGCTACAATTTATGGAACTGAAGGCCAAATCTATATCCCGGATTTTTTAAGAGCTCAAAGAGCAGTATTAGTAAAAGGAGATAACAAAGAAAACATTGAAGATGAAAGAGAAAGTAAAGGATATACTTATCAAATCAAAGCAGTAAATCAAGATATAATGAATAATAATATCGAAAATAATATAGCTACTAAACAGATAACCCTAAACAATATGAAAATATTAGACAGAGCTAGAGAAATTATAGGATTTAAATATCCTTTTGAAACACAATAACTTAATAAATAATTAATATTTTGGTAATACCTCTTTAACTTATCTCTTGTATAATATTTACAAGAGTTAGTGAAAAGAGGTATTTTTTTATGCGAAAACTTATTAAGAATAATCAAATATTCAGTTTTATAATCTTTACCTATTTATTTTCATGGGTTCTTTGGTCATATTTAATTTTTACTCAAAATATAAACAATTCTACTCAATGGTTGATTATTATAGGTGGTTTTGGACCGGTTTTTGGTGCATTAATTACAATTTATTTTACAAATGATAAAAAACAAATTATCATGTGGTTTAAAAATATTATAAAAACAAAACCTAATTTAAAAAGTATTTTATTCGCCCTTACATATCCTTTAATAGTTGCTTTTATGGTCTATATAATAATAAATTCCTTTCAGCTTAATAATTTAATCAGAGAAGTAAATACCCAATGGTATCTTTATCCTTTAAATCTATTAACTATAATGCTTTTAGGTGGAGGACAGGAAGAATTTGGCTGGAGAGGATTTTTATTACCAAAGCTTTTAAATAAATTTAACCCATTTATTTCAAGTATTGTAATAGGACTTATTTGGTATATATGGCATATACCTCTATACTTTATAAAAGCTTCTCCTCAGGCTAATCTACCTTTTGGATGGTATTTATTAAATATTTTAGCACTTTCAATGATCCTTACTTTTTTACAAAATAAAATAGGGAATAAGAGTATAATACCGGCAGTTATCTTACATGGAGGAGTTAATATCTCTCAAAATTATTTCAATATTAATGCTGCTAATGCTTATTATCTATTTACCATTGTTAATATTTTAATAGTAATTGTATTAATTACAAAAGAAAAGAGTTTTTGGATAGAAAAATTTAAAAAAATGTAATATAAATAAAGGAAAAAGTCAGCTGATGCTTAATTATTAAGAACTATTTCAAATAATTTACATAAATAATATTAATTAATATATAGCCCTATTTATTGCTTATATATTTGTAAACTAAGAAGAGGAGAGAACCGATGATATTTAAAATATTAAAAAGAGATTTATTACGAAAAAAGATTATTACAATTGCTGTTTTTATTTTTATAATGCTTTCAGCTATGTTAATGGCAAGTGGAACTAATATGATAATAAATTTGTTGAATTCACTAGATTACATATTTGAAAAAGCTTCTGCACCTCATTTTACCCAATCACATACCGGTGATTTTAACCAAGATATTATTGATGAATGGAGTACAAAAAACAATCTTATAAAAAGTAGACAGACCATTGAGATGATTAATATTTCAGGTTCTAATTTATACATAAATAGTAATCTTTCAGAAAAACACAGTATCATAGATAATGGTTTTGTAAAACAGAGTAAAGAATTTGATTATCTTTTAAATTTAGATAATAACATAATAAAAGTAACAAAGGGAGAAATTGCAGTTCCAATTCATTATATGCAAAATAAAGATTTAAAAATTGGAGATACTATAAGAATCCAAAATAACAATAATGAAATTTCTTTTATTATTACAGATTTTGTAAGGGATGTACAAATGAATCCCTCTATAATTAGTTCAAAAAGATTTGTTGTCAATACTACTGATTTTAATACTTTAAAAGATAATTTTGGAGATTCTGAATATCTAATTTCCTTTCAGTTAAAAGATATAAATACTTTGAAGGAATTTAGAAACCAATACAGTCAATCTAATTTACCACAAAAGGGACCTACGATAGATATTCAAATCCTTAGATTAATGAATAGCTTAACAGATGGTCTAATCGCAGCAGTAATTATTTTAATAAGCATTTTATTATGCGTAATTTCTTTATTATGTTTAAGGTTTATAATTTTATTAACTCTTGAAGAAGATTATCGAGAAATTGGAGTTATGAAGGCAATTGGTATATCACCATCAAAAATAAGAAATATATACTTATCCAAATATTTTATCTTAGCAATTACAGCTGCTTTTACAGGTTATTTATTATCGCTATTTGTTAACAGTCTCTTTATGGATAATATTATGCTATATATAGGAAAAACCCCTTTATCTTATTTTGAATTATTGTTACCTTCGGCAGCTTCATTTTTAATTGCTTTAATAGTTATCTTGTTTTCTTTATTTGTTTTAAAAAGATTTAAAAAGGTTTCAGCTGTTGAAGCAATTAGAATGGGTAGTTCGGGTGGTATTTATTCAAATAATGATAAATTAGCTCTTTATAAAAATAAAACCATCAACTCAAATATATTCTTAGGCTTAAGAGATGTGGTTTTGAGATTTAAGACATATATTATATTATTTTTGGTCTTTATCTTATGTACTTTTATAATTATCGTTCCCTTAAATTTCCTTAACACAATTCAATCTCCTGAATTTATTAAATATATGGGAGTAGGGAAAAGCGATATAATTCTTGATTTAAGAAATACACAACAAATGCAAAAGCAATTTGAAAATATAATTGCCTATCTTAAAAATGATCCAGATGTTACTAAATATGCCCCATATATTACCGGTAAATATGAAATTATAAACCAGGAAGGCACAGCGGAAAGTCTTTTTGTAACAACCGGAAACTTTGACATTTTTCCGATAGATTATGTGAATGGTAAAGCACCTTCCGAAAAGAATGAAATGGCTCTTTCTTATTTAAGCGCAAATGAACTAGAAAAGAATGTAGGAGATTCTATAGTACTTATTGCAAATGGCAAGAAACAAAATTTGATACTGTCAGGAATATATCAGGATATTACAAATGGAGGTAAAACTGCCAAAGCTAATATTAATCCTGATTATGATAAAGCAGTTTGGTATAACATCAATTTCAATGTGGATTCCAATATACCTGATAAAGTTAATGAGTATAATTCAACTTTTGATAATATAAAGGTTACTGATATTGAAGGGTATATTAACCAAACAGTTTCAAATATTATAGAACAGTTGCAATTATTAACTATCACTGCTATTCTAATAGCTATATTTATCACTATACTTATCACATTACTCTTCTTAAAAATGCTAACAGCAAAAGATATGTCTCAAATTGCTGTTATGAAAAGCATAGGTATCCCTTTAAGAGATATAAAAATTCAGTATATAACTAAAGCTCTATTTATTTTAAATCTTGGTATTATTGTGGGTACTATCCTATCAAACACATTAGGAGAAGGTTTATTAAGTTTATTACTATCAGTCTTAGGTGCAAAAAATATCCAATTCATTATTAATCCGCTTCAAGCATATATTTTAAGTCCAATATTTTTGATCTTAATTGTTACAGTAACAACTTTATTAAGTATTAATTCTATAGAAGACTATAATATAGAAGATATTAATGTTGAATAAAAGGAGGAATTTAAGATTATGAATGAAATATTACAAGCAAATAATTTATGTAAAAAATATACTGTAAATAATATAGAAAAAGAAATACTAAAAAATGTCAATTTAACTATTAATGAAGGAGAATTTGTTTCGGTTATGGGGCCATCCGGCTCCGGTAAAAGCACTTTATTATATAATATAAGTGGAATGGACAAAATGTCAGAAGGTGAAGTGGTTTTTGATGGTATCCAGTTAAATGAATTATCGGAAAGTAAACAATCAGAAATTAGGTTAAATAAGATGGGATTTGTTTTTCAACAAAATAATTTGTTAAAAAATTTAGGTATTATAGATAACATAATATTATCAGCCTATATAGCTAAAAATAGCCCAAAAGAAGCAATAAATAAAAAAGCAGAAGATTTAATGAAAAAAACCGGTATATTTGATTTAGCACATAATGATATTACCCAGGTTTCGGGAGGACAATTACAAAGAACAGCTATCTGTAGGGCTTTGATCAATGATCCTATCATATTATTTGGTGATGAACCTACTGGGGCCTTAAACTCGAAAGCTGCTTCTAATATTATGGATATTTTACATTCAATTAATGAAGAGGGAACAACTATAATGTTAGTAACACATGATATAAAAGTTGCTTCTCAATCAGAGAGAGTAATCTTTATGTTAGATGGCATTATTAAAGGAGAGTATAAACTAAGTAAGTTTGATAAAAATAAGAATAATATTAAAAAGAGAGAATCAGAACTTTCAAAATGGCTTTTGGAAATGGGATTCTAATTAAATTGAATTATTGTTATACTAATTGTACTAAATTTTATGATTAATCATAAATTAATTGGAGGCAATACATATGTTAAAAAAATTAAAAAGTTCAATAAACTGGAAATTATATGGAGTTTTGTTATTAATAACCATAATAGCCTTAATCCTAGGATTACCCTATATAGCAGGATTACAAGGAGATCAAATAACTTTTAATCTGTTTTTTAGATATATAGGAGCTAATGGTTTAATAGCTACTTTCGCAATATATATTGGACTACTTTTAGGTAAAAAAATCAATCTTGATGTTCCAATATTAAGAGCTTATACTACAGGAAAAAAATTACCTGAAGTTAAAATTAAATCTCTAGTTAAATTTGCTCCCTTGATGGGGATATTATTTGGTGTTATTATTTATGCCACTGACTTACTTTTCGCACCCTTTCTAGAAGAATTTTCTACTTCAATTGCAACTTCTGGTTATCAGTTTGTATGGTGGAAATCAATCCTAGCTGCCTTTTATGGTGGGATCTTTGAAGAAGTACTGATGCGCTTATTTTCTTTAACATTCTATGCATGGGTTTTAACATGGATAATTGCTAAATTTAGAAAGGAAGAAGTAAAGGAAAACAAGACTATAATCTGGATTGCAATTATTTTATCCGCTCTCTTATTTGGAATCGGTCATTTACCTGCATTAAGTGCTATTACAACTTTAACTCCATTATTAGTTTTCAGAACAGTACTTTTAAATGCTTTACCGGGCATATTCTTCGGTTGGCTATATTATAAAAAGGGATTAGAAAATGCAATGGTATCTCATTATTTTGCTGATATAGCCTTACATTTTGTTATACCCTTATTTTTAAGTATATTTCAATAATACATAATCTTTAGTACTTAACTAAGATATTTTGGGGATTTATATTTAAAAACCAATTCTCCTGTGTTATAATATTTATTAGGCTTGATAAATATTATTAACTTAAGGAGAATCAATTATGAGTGTTGATAAAAACTATTATATAAAAACATACGGCTGTCAGATGAATGAACACGACTCTGAGAAAATTGCCGGTATGTTAGAGGAAATGGGATATAGTTCAACTGATGAATTAGAAGAAGCTGATTTGATATTTTTAAATACATGTACGATAAGAGAAAATGCCGAACTTAAGGTCTTTGGTAAGGTTGGTTCTTTAAAAAGATTAAAAAGAGAAAATCCCGATCTGATTATAGGGATCGGAGGTTGTATGATGCAGGTTGAAGAACCTGTAGAAAAAATAAAAGAAAAATTCCAACATGTAGATCTTGTTATTGGAACTCACAACCTACACAAATTACCAGAATTAATCAACGAAATTGAAGAAAATGATGAAAGAATAATTTCGGTATGGGAGCAAGAAAAAGGATTAATTCCAGATTTACCTTCAGTTAGAAAAAGTGATTTCCAGGCCTGGGTTACTATTATGCAAGGTTGTGATAATTACTGTAGCTACTGTATTGTTCCGTACGTAAGGGGACATGAAAGAAGTAGACCTAAGGATAAAGTTATCAAAGAAGTTAAAAAGTTAGTTAAAGATGGAGTAGTTGAAATAACTTTACTGGGACAAAATGTTAATTCTTATGCTCAGGACTTAGAAGAAGACTATGACTTTGCTGATTTATTAACTGAACTAGACCAACTTGATGGTTTAAAAAGAATTAGATATATGACTTCTCATCCTCGTGACTTTAATGAGAAGACTATTAAAACTATTGCTGAAAGTGAAAAATTATGTGAACACTTCCATTTACCAATTCAATCCGGTAGTGATGAGATGCTTTATGAGATGAATAGAGGTTATACAAAAGAAGAATACCTTAAATTAATAGATCTAATTAATAAACATGTACCATATAATTCGATAACAACCGATATCATAGTGGGTTTTCCCGGAGAAACTGATAAAGATTTTCAGGAAACCCTTGATGTAGTTAGAAAAGCAAGATTTGATATGGCCTTTACTTTTAAATATTCAAAGCGCAGTGGAACTCCGGCTGCTAAAAAAGAGGGTCAAATAGAAGAAGATGTTAAAGATAAACGTCTTCAAAAACTAATGGATGTTCAAAATAAGATAAGTATGGAAGAAAACGAAAAATTAGAAGGGAAGACTCTAGAAGTACTTGTTGAAGGGGAAAGCAAAACAAATCCTGAAACATTTATGGGGCGTTCCCGCACAAACAAACTGGTGATTTTCCCAAGAAAACCTGGTTTAATAGGAAAAGTTGTCAAAGTAAAAATAAATAATGCAAAGAGCTGGACCTTATATGGTGAAGTTGTTAAAACCTGAAAGATTTAATCTTTCGGGTTTTCTTTATTAGAAATATAACTTATGCTATAATATTATTTAGTATATAAAAAGTATATTTAATATAGATGAGGTGGTAATTTGGCTAAATTAACTCCAATGATGCAGCAGTACCATAAAATAAAAGATAACTATCCTGATTCAATTCTGTTTTTTAGAATGGGTGATTTTTATGAAATGTTTGAAGATGATGCTAAAGTAGCAGCAAAAAATTTAGATATTGCCTTAACCTCGCGTAATAAAGGTTCTGGTGAAAAAACACCAATGGCCGGTGTACCGGCTCATTCGGCTGAATCATATATAGCAGAATTGATTGATTTAGACTTCAGTGTTGCAATCTGTGAACAACTAGAAGACCCTAGTGAAGCCAGTGGGCTCGTCAAAAGAGATGTAATCCGGGTTATAACTCCTGGAACTATAATAGAAAATGAAATCTTAGACTCTTCAGAAAATAACTTTCTGACTTCTGTAGTAAAATTCGAAGAAAAAATAGGCATTTCATATGTAGATATTTCTACAGGAGATTTCTTTATTACTGAAATTGATATTGAAAAAAAGGGAAAAGTCTGGGATGAAATAGATCGCATAAAACCTAGTGAAGTTATTTTTGATAAAACGCTGGAAAAATCAGATAAATATGAATATCTAGCTAATAAATTAGATTTTGTTGTTAAAAACAAAGAAAAAATGAGCTATGAAAAAGCTTATAAAACCTTAATTGATCACTTTAATACACAATCTCTTTCTGGTTTTGGCTGTGATGACTACCGTGCTGGTGTTATTGCCGCTGGTCAGGTAATGAACTTTTTAAAAGATACACAAAAAAGAACTATTTTTCATATCAATAAATTAAAAAGATATAATATTGATGATTACATGGTTCTCGATTATTCTACCCGTAGAAATCTTGAACTTACTACCACAATAAGGGAGAACAAAAAAGAAGGTAGTCTATTAAGTATAATCGATAAAACTACTACTGCGATGGGTTCAAGATTAATTAAGCGCTGGATAAATCAGCCTTTAATTGAAAAGGATAGAATAAATCAAAGACTAAATGCTGTAGATGAATTAAGCGACAACTATATGAAAATGCAGGAAATACAAGAAAATTTAGAAGAAATTTATGATTTAGAAAGAATATTAAGCAAAATTACATATGAAACTGCAAATGCTAGAGATCTAGCCTTCCTCAGGACTTCTTTAAACAAACTACCTGATATCAAAAAGAGTATTGAAGATTTTGAAGTTAGTTATTTAAATGATCTACACCAAAGCTTTGATACTTTAGATGATTTGTATGAACTAATTAAAAAGTCTATTGTGGACGAACCACCGGTTACCGTTCGGGAAGGTAATTTAATTAAAGAAGGCTATAATGAAGAACTTGATGAATTAAGATCTCTAAGAGATGAAGGCAAAGATTGGATCACAAATTTACAAAAAGAAGAACGTAAAAGAACAAGTATTTCTTCTCTAAAAGTTGGTTTTAATAAAGTTTTCGGATACTATATTGAAGTTACAAATGCCAACTTAGATAAAGTACCCGATGATTATGAAAGAAAACAAACCCTTACTAATAGTGAAAGATATATTACGCCTGAACTTAAAGAAAAAGAAGCAAAGGTACTAGGTGCTGAAGAAAAGATAAATGATTTAGAATATGATCTTTTTGTGGAAATTAGAGAAGAAATTTCAGAAAATATTAATCGAATAAAAGAAACTGCAACAATCATAAGTAAAATAGATGTAATATTATCCTTAGGAATAGTTGCTATTGAAAACAATTATTGTAAACCAGAAATTAATAATTCAAACAAAATTGAAATAATAAATGGTCGTCATCCGGTAGTTGAAAAAATGGTCACTGATAACTTTGTGCCCAATGATACCTTCTTAGACAATAAAGAAAACCGCTTTTTAATTATTACAGGTCCAAATATGTCCGGTAAATCGACCTATATGAGGCAAGTTGCCCTTACTATACTGTTAGCCCAAATCGGTAGTTTCATTCCCGCTAAAAGGGCTTCTGTAGGTCTTGTCGATAGAATATTCACTCGCGTCGGTGCTAGTGATGACCTTACAACCGGTCAAAGTACTTTCATGGTGGAAATGAATGAAGTTTCTAATATAGTCAATAATGCTACCGAAAAAAGTTTGATCATACTAGATGAAGTAGGTAGAGGTACTTCTACTTATGATGGAGTTAGTATTGCCTGGGCGGTAACCGAATATATTAATGATCCAGAAAAGATCGGTGCTAGAACCCTTTTTGCAACTCATTACCATGAATTAACTGAACTTGAAGAAAAACATGAGGGTATCAAAAACTATAATGTTCTTGTAGAAGAAGATGAAAAAGGAGTCCATTTTCTATATAAAATCGTTCCTGGACAAGCAAACCAAAGCTATGGAATTGAAGTAGCTAGGTTAGCCGGTATTCCGCAAGAAATAATCATTAATGCGGAACGGCTTTTAAAGAAATTAGAAGCCCAAAACAATCAAGAAAAAATGACTTATAATAAAAAAGAAAGAAAAGAAATTCAAAAACAAAAAGAACAACTTGAATTATTTAAAACAGAAAGTGAATTAGAGAAAAAAGTTAAAGACTTTGATATTATGGATGTTACTCCGATGGAAGCAATGAACTTTCTTTATGAAATTAAAAAAGACCTAAAAGAGGAAGATTAATATGAATGATATAATACAGTTACCAGAAACAGTTGCCAACCAGATTTCGGCAGGGGAAGTTATTGAAAGACCTGCCTCTATTGTTAAGGAATTGGTTGAAAATGCAATCGATGCTGACAGTGAAAATATAACTATAAAAATTAAAGACGGTGGTAAAGAAAAAATTCAAGTTAGTGATGATGGGACCGGTATCAAACCCGATCAAGTTAAACTTGCTTTTTCCCGCTATGCCACCAGTAAAATCGAGGATGCTGATGACCTTTTTTCACTATCTTCATTGGGTTTCAGAGGTGAAGCACTTGCTTCAATTTCATCTATCTCAAAGGTTGAAGTAATAACAAGGCATCAAGATGAAATGAAAGGCAAAAAACTAGTAATTGAAGGTGGAGAAATCAAAGAAAACACTACAGTTGGATCTCCAGTTGGAACCAATATTACAGTCACAGATATCTTTTTCAATACACCAGCTCGTTATAAATATATGAAAACAACTCGAACTGAATTTAGACATATCAGTAATATATTAAATAAAGAAGTTATTTCTTTCCCCGGTATTAACTTTAAATTTTACCATGATGGCAAAAAACTATTGGATACTCCCGGTAATGGTAAAGTAAAAGATACTATTTATAGTGTCTTTGGAAAAGAAATGACCGATAACCTATTATATGTCGAACATGAAGAAAAATTCGTTAAAATTCAAGGATATATAGGACATCCATCTTTTAACCGATCTTCTCGTATTCATCAATACTTTTATGCAAACGGACGTTCGGTTGAAAGCAATCTATTATCCAAAGCCGTTGAAAACGGGTATAAAGGGTACCTTGATAAGGGCAAAAATCCAATTGCCTTTATATTTATTGACCTAAATCCTATCTTGGTCGATGTAAATGTACATCCTACTAAACGCAGAGTTAAGTTTAGTCGTTACCAAACTATAATGGAAGTTATTGAAAAAGCTGTAAAAACAAAATTGAATTCAATTAATACAGTTAAAAATATCAGTTTTAAAGGTCAAAACGATAATAATAATCATCAAGTTAAGACAGATCATAAACAAAGTACAGATTCTTCATTTAATAAAAATGATTCAAAGAAAAAAGAATATAAAAAAGAACAACTATTTAAAGAAAAAAGTTCAAATAACTATAATAATCAAAGGGCTCGAACTTATATAAAAAACTATAATAACAAACGAGATGAAATTGACCTTGATTTAGAATTTGATTTTAAAATAACTAAAATATTTGGTCAACTCTATAATACCTATATAATAATTGAATCAGATGAAGGTCTTTATTTAATAGACCAACACAATGCACATGAAAAAATTATATTTAATGAAATTCTAGAAAAATATAATGATAATAAAACTATAAATACCCAGTCTTTAATAACTCCAGTTAATATTGAACTAAGTAATACTGAAATGGATATAATAATGGATAACCAAGAAACTTTCGAAAAACTAGGAATCTATTATGAACAGTTTGGACCAAAAAGTATAATAGTTAATGAAATTCCCACCTATTTAAAAGATCAAAATCAAAAACAGATTGTAAGGGACATTATTGACGAAATTATAAACCAAAACAAAAATGTAGAAAAGTCGCAACTAGTAGAAGAAGCATTAAAATATGTAGCCTGCAGAAGTGCTGTAAAAGCTGGTGAACAGCTACCCAATAACCAAATTTCTTATATAGTAAATAATCTATTTAAACTTGATAATTACGATAGATGCCCACATGGAAGACCAATATTACTAATTCTATCTAAGGACGAAATAGATAAGGAGATTGGTAGATAATGGTTGATAAATATGATAAAGTAATAGCAGTTGTTGGTCCAACTGCAGCAGGCAAAACAGAACTTTCTTTAAAAATAGCTGATGAATTTGATGCAGAAATTATTTCAGCAGATTCAATGCAAATCTATAAAAATATGGATATTGGAACAGCTAAAGTCTCTGAAGAAATACAAAACAAAGTCCACCACCATCAAATAGATATTATCACCCCAGAAAAAGATTATTCAGTTGCTGATTATCAAGATGATGTAGATCCTATTATTGAAAATATCTTTCAAAAAAACAAATTACCTCTTATCGTAGGTGGCACTGGATTATATATAAAAGCAGTTTTAGAAGGATTTTCCCTACCTGATATGGAACCTGATGAAGAATTGAGGGAAAAATTAAGAAAAGAAGCTAAAAAAAATGGAAATGAATATGTCCATGACAAATTAAAGGATATTGATCCTAAGTTAGCAGACAAATTACATCCTAATGATGTAAGAAGAGTTATTAGGGGAATTGAAATATATAAATTAACCGGTCATACAAAAACCTATTATAAGAAAAAACAAAAAGAAGCACCACCTAGACAGCAAGCAATTAAAATTGGCTTGACTAGAGATAGGAAAGAATTATATGATAGAATTAACAAAAGAGTTGATTTAATGATTGAAGAAGGTTTAATCGAAGAGGCTAAATATATTTTTATTAATTATGAACTCGACGATAAATCTACTGCTCGGCAAGCAATTGGATATAAAGAATTATTCAATTACTTCAATGGTGAATATGACCTGGAAGAAGCTGTTAGATTAATTAAAAGAAACACTCGCAGGTATGCTAAAAGGCAATTAAGCTTTTTTAAAAGAGATGATTCAATCAAATGGTATAATATATCAAAAATCAATAAGGAAAAACTATTTAAAAATGTGTTGAATCATCTTAGAAATAATCTTTAAATCAAGGGGGAAAAGATAATGAAAAATAAAATCAATATTCAGGACACAATTTTAAACCATGTTCGAAAGAACAGTATCAAGGTAAAATTATATCTAATGAATGGTGTACAACTAAAAGGAAAAGTAGTCGGTTTTGATGATTTTACAATCCTTTTAGAAACTGATAGCGATCTAAAAGTTATATACAAACATGCAGTATCTACTATTGAGCCTAAGAAAAATATTAAAGATATTATTTTTAACCATAACAAGGAACGTAATAATGAAAGTTAAATTTTTTAAGATGCATGGTCTGGGTAATGACTTTATTATGATAAATGATTTAAAAGAACAAATAGAAAATTACCCAAAGCTAGCTAAAAAATTATGTGACCGTCATTTTGGTATTGGTGCTGATGGTATGATCCTTATCCAAAATTCTCAAAAAGATGAAGCAGATTTCAAAATGAGAATTTTTAATTCAGACGGCAGTGAAGCTGAGATGTGTGGTAATGGAATTCGCTGTTTTGCTCATTACTTACATATCAACGATTTAACAAATAAAAAAACACTGAAAATTGAAACACTTGCTGGTTTAATAAAGCCCGAGATTATAGAATATGAGCCATATCAAAGCATTGTTAGAGTAAATATGGGAAAACCAGAATATACTTTAGAAAAACTTCATGTAAACAAAAAAATGATTGATGCAAATATCAATAAGCTATTTTGTTATCCTTTAAAAATTGATGATAAGGAATATATTATAAATGGAGCTTCAACTGGTAATCCACATGCTATTATATATGTAAACAATTTAGATCAAGTTAATGTAAAACAAATAGGTCCAAAGATAGAAGAACATCCTTTGTTTAAAAAGGGGACTAATGTAGAATTTGCAGAAGTTATTGAAAAAGATCAAATAAACGTAAAAGTCTGGGAAAGAGGTGCAGGTGCAACACTAGCTTGTGGAACGGGTGCATGTGCTACTGCAGCTGTGAGTATTGCCCAGAATAGAGTAGAAAGAAATGTACAAATCAACTTACCAGGAGGACCACTTCAAATATCACAAAATAAAGAAGATGAAATGATGATGACCGGTCCTTCAACCTTTGTATTCAAAGGTGAAATAATGACAGGAGGAATGTAATAATGGAAAATTCAAATCGTATTAAAAATTTACCACCATATTTATTTGCTGAAATTGATAGAATGATTAACGAAGCTAAAGCAGATGGAATGGATGTTATTAATTTTGGAATAGGAGATCCTGACCAACCAACACCGGAAAACATAGTAAACAAAATGAAAGAAGCTATTCAAGATCCTACTACACATAGCTATCCTTCCTATGAAGGTCTAGCGGAATTTAGAACTGCAGTGAGTAGAAGATATGAAAAGAGATTTGATGTAGATTTAGATCCAGAAACTGAAGTTGTTTCTTTGATAGGATCTAAAGAAGGTATAGCTCATTTACCACTCTGTTATATAAATCCAGGCGATTCAGCGTTAGTCCCAGACCCTGGTTATCCAGTATATAAGACAAGTATTCTTCTTTCCGATGGTAATCCAATCATGATGCCTCTTTTAGAAGAAAATGATTTTTTACCTGACTTAGATAGTATTAAAGAAGAAGATGCTGAAAAGGCAAAAATTATGTACCTAAATTATCCAAATAATCCTACAGGAGCAATGGCTAGCTTCGAATTTTTTGAAAAAGTAATTGATTTTGCAAAACAATATAATATAATTATTGCCCATGATGCTGCTTATACAGATATCTATTTAGATGAAGAAGTTCCACACAGTATTTTAGAAGTAGAAGGTGCAAAGGACGTTGCAATTGAATTTAATTCTTTATCTAAACCCTATAATATGACAGGCTGGAGAATTGGTTGGGCTTGTGGTAAAGAAGATGTAATTGAATCCTTAGGACGTTTAAAAACTAATATTGATTCCGGTATCTTCGAAGCAATACAATATGCTGGTATTGAAGCACTATATAATTCAGAGGATAGTATTGAAGAAGTTACTGAGTTGTATAAAGAAAGAAGAGACCTACTTGTAGAAGGTTTATCGGAATTAGGATGGGAAGTTAAACCAAATAAGGCTTCCTTCTATCTCTGGATTGATGTACCGGAAGATATTGATTCATCTGAGTTTTCAAAAAAATTATTTAAAAAGACTGGCGTATTCTTTACACCAGGTGTCGGTTGGGGAGATCACGGAGAAAATTATTTAAGAATTGCCTTAACCGTTGAATTAGAAAGAATCAAAGAAGCTCTTCAAAGAATTGAAGAAAGTGATTTTGTTTATAAATAATAATTAAAAGAGGTTGATTATTATTAAACGTTATAAGATAATTTATATAGTTATTACAATATCTATGTTACTTCTAATTTCTTTTTCGGCTTCGGCAGCTGTTCAAGAACCAGATTGGCGAGCTCTTAAAGAAAAAAACATTGAAAAACTTGAAAAGAAACCTGACGATATTATGGCAAATTATAATTTAACAATTTCATTAGTAAATTTAGGTGATATAAAAGCTGCTTATAATAATATAAATAAACTAGGCTCTGATTTCGAAGAACAAAAATTTGTAAAAAAGGTATCACCCTATTTATATGAACTCTCAAAATATCAAGAAAATATTCTTTTATTAAATTATGCAGCCTTTTATGGTGTTATAGTTGAAGATTATGACTTGTCAATCAAATACTTCAACAAAATTCTAAAATTAACACCTGAGAATTATAACATTCGTAATTTTCTATCAGCAAGTCACCTTGAATTAGAAGAATATGATTTAGCAATCAAAGAAGCCAAAAAAGCTTTAGAAACCAAAGATAATGAGTTTTCCCATTTATTATTGGGAGCAATCTATTATGAAACAGGTAATATTTTAAAGGCTTTAAATCAATTATCAAAATCAGGTAGTCTTGGAAGAGAAATTTTAAATAATAACTAAATAGGAGAGCTTTTTATGATATTTAATCAAAATGGTCAATTAACCGATACTATGTTTAAATATCCTGAAAATGACTATAAAAAATTTAAAGAAAAAGCTTTAAAGTGTAAACGATGTAATTTAAGAAGTACCTGTACCCAGGTAGTCATGGGAGAAGGATCATTAGATCATAAGATTATGTTTATTGGTGAAGGACCAGGCGCAAGTGAAGATAAAAAGGGTAGACCCTTTGTTGGACGGGCTGGAAGACTCCTGGATAAAATTTTGGAGTCTGTCGACATTAAAAGAAATAACATATATATTACAAATATAGTAAAATGTCGTCCACCTGAAAACAGAAACCCAACCGATAATGAAATGAAAGCTTGTTCTCCAATTTTAAAAACTGAAATGAAATATATAAATCCCAAAGTCATAGTACCTTTAGGAGCAGTTGCATCTCAATATTTAATTGATTCCAGTATAAAAATAACAGAAGACAGGGGGAAATGGTATAACAAAGGAGATTTATACTTCTTACCAACCTTTCACCCTGCCTATCTATTAAGAAATGCTAATATGAAAAAGCCTGTCTGGAAGGATTTTAAAAAAATTAAAAAAGCTGTTGATAGAATAGAAGAACTCTATGATATTTAAAACTTTCTTTTCTCAAAATTACGGAAAAGTCCTACAACTTTACCTAAAAGTTTAACGTTTTTAACTAATATCGGATCATAATTGGGATTTTCCGGTTTTAGTTCTACATAATCTTCTCTTTTATAAAATCTTTTTACTGTAGCCCTGTTATCTATCAGGGCTATTACTATTTCTCCATTATTTGCTGTGTTTTGCTGCTGGGCAATAACATAGTCTCCATCCTCAATACCAGCATTTATCATACTTTCCCCATCAATTTCAAGCATAAATAACTTTTTACCTCTAACTTTAATAAAACTTGTTGGAACAGGAAAATAATCCTCTATGTTTTCCTCAGCAAGGATAGGTATACCAGCTGTAACCCTTCCCACAATAGGAACATGAATCATTTCCTTATCGAAATTATCTTTAAAATCTTTTTCTTTCTTTTCGTTATCTAATATTTCGATAGCTCTTGGTTTAGATGGATCTCTCCGTATATAATCTAATCTTTCTAAAGTTTTTAAATGATTATGTACAGATGCAGGGGATTTTAGACCAACTGCCTTACCAATTTCTCGAACAGAAGGGGGATAACCCTTTTGCTCAATTTCTTCTACAATAAATGAATAAATTTGTCTTTGGCGCGAACTTAAACTTTCTAAATCAGCCATTCTTATACCCTCCAGATAATACTTTAATATGTAAAATTTTTTATTACAAATAACTGTTACTTCTTAAATTATAACACACGAAACCCTATAAAGCAAACAATCGTTCTATTTTATGCCAATTTAATTTGACTTCAAACACTTGTTCTGCTATAATAATATATAGAACATACGTATTGGAGGCAGATAAAATGTATAAAGGTAATGCAAAACTAACAAGGCAAGATGAAAAAAAGACTAATTTCAATAAGATTCTTGTTATATCAGTCATTATACTCTCCATAATTCTTATAATTAGTGTCCTATCTTTCAAAGCAATGACAAAAAAAGAAATATATTATAAAGATATTGAAATCAAAAATGGACAAACACTCTGGCAAATAGCCGAAAGTGAGTTCGGTAAAGAAAGTAATATTCGAAAAAATGTTTATCAAATTAAAAAAATTAATAATTTAAAGAATTCTAATTTGTCACCTGGACAGATAATAAAAGTTCCAATAGAAAAAGAAGTTTAATTTTAAATACAAATTATAAAAAATATCATTTCATAGATAATTAAAACATAAGTATAAATAGATATAGATAAATTCCCCTATAGGATTATTAATGGCGAGTTTATAAATTAAAAACGAATAGCTGCGATCTCTTGAGAAGTATACTTTATTAATTAAAAGTATACTTTATTTTTTTGCAATCAAATATTTAATTTGAATAAAGTCAAAACAAATATTGTTAATTAACTTTAATAGATCAAAATATTCATATTTAGAGATGGGTAGATAAATATTTTTGTGAATAGTATAGGTAAATATTAAAAAATAGTGCAAAATAATTTTTATTTTATTTCGTAAAATACATATTTTACGAAATTATACTCTTTTTTTAACAAATATAAGCCGATTTACCTTTAAAAACCTCTATTTTTAGATTATAATATTAAGTAAGGTCGTTTTTTAATCTTTCAATCAAATAATATATTCTCTGGAGGTTGTTTTAATGAAAATAAATATTATTGCAGATAGTTCCTGTGATCTACCTAAAAAATATTTAGAAAAAATAAATTTAGCTCCCATGACTTTAAAATTTAAAAATGAAGTTTTTAAAGATCGTGTAAATTTATCTCCATCCGAATTTTATGAAAAAATAAAATCTATTAACTATAGTCCAGGTTCTGCAGCTCCTTCTCCAGGAGATTTTTTAAATCATCTTAAAGAAAACCAAGATAATTTTATTATAGCAATTTCTTCTGCTTTAAGTAGTAGTTACAATAATGCCACTATTGCTAAAGAAATGTTTTTAGAAAAAGTTAATGATAGTTTTGTACATGTTTTTGATACTCTTTCTGCTTCCGTGGGTGAAGGTCTAGTTATCTTAAAACTACTCGAGCTTAGAGAAAAAAGCATGGACAATGATACACTTGTAAATGAGTTAGGCTCTTATATAGAGGGTCTAAATACCTTTTTTATCTTAGAACATATGGATAATCTAATTAATAGTGGTCGGATGAATAAAATCATGGGTAAGATTGTAAGTATGCTAAATATTAAGTTATTATTGGGGGCAAGTAATAAAGGAGAAATTAAAGTCTATGAAAAAATACGAGGATCTCAAAGAGCTTTTGAAAAACTAATTGATTATATAGATGACTACGGGTCAGAACTTGAAAATAAATATTTAGGTATTGCCCATTACGATTGTTATGAAAAAGCAAAAAATTTTAAGGAAGAAGTTGAAAAAAGATATAATTTTAAAGAAATAATTATTACAGAAATGGGGCCAACAATTGCAACTTATGCAGATCGAGATGCAATTTTAATTAGTTTCTAAATTATATCTTTTTATATACAACTCTTCCTTTTTTATTTATTTCAGTTTTTATACAAATATTTCCATTAATATTTTTTGTTGATGCTTTATTTCCAATTTGATTTTTATGAGATGAATAGATGCAGATAAATTCATGGTTTTCATCATTTAAGTAGGGGTCTATTTTTATATAGACCTCTTTTTTATTTTCAATATCATTATTTACAGCTAAGATATATTCTTCTTCACTTAATACTCTAGACCACGCTATTACATCAGTGATCCTCTTCTTCATCTTCTTTTTGGGGTATAAAGAATTCTTGGTCACTAGAATAAGTAATAGGTCTTAAATACTGTCGGCCGTGTTTTAAAGGAACATTTTCATCTCTTAAACTCATAATATTTTTAATACCTTTATATAAAGATGTATTTTTATTAAAAAAGTGTTTGTTTTGAGATCTAAATGCTCCAAATTTACCTCCAAACATACATTCCCGAATGTATGGATCACTATCTCCACTACCGTCAAATCCCTGTTCAGTCCCATAATATAGGCAAGGAATACCTAAAGTAGTCATATTTAACAGGATACAATTTAAAAGCAATGGTGAGGTCTCTTCATCTGCCGAAAAACGATATTTATAATCATCAGCAAGACTAACCATATCATGATCATCAAACATCGTAACAACATTATCTTTAAACCATTTATAATCTTCATCTTCTGGGAGATCAGAATTAGTGAATATATTAAAATACTTTTCTGGTTCTATATATCCTTTGGCTACCCCTTCAAGTCTATGAGGTATATCATTAATTCCTAAAGCAGCATCCAAACCGGTTTTATTTAAGGTGTTATAAGCAAAGTCAAAACCACCTGTAATTTCTCCGATTAAATAGAAGTTTTTCTTGCCAATACTTTTAGTAAACTCATGTATTTCTCTTACAAAATGCCTAGTAGCTCCCCAATCAAGATGTTTTACAGTATCTTATCTATATCCATCAATATCTGTTTCAGCAATCCAGTATTTATAAATTTTGGTAAGAATATTTAAAGCTTTTGAGGGTATAAAACCTTCTTCTTCACTATAATGGCCGAGAAAATAAGTTTTTAAAGACATAAAATACCCTTGTACATATTCGGGATAATACTCCCAATTTTTATTATAGCCCTTTCTCTCATAAATATCTTTATCCTGCATTTCTTTAGGCCAAACCGCACCATCAGGCCAAATCTCTTCTTCATTTATCTCATCTAAATTAATATTAGGTTCCCCATTATTATCTCTAAAAGCTCTAATATTAAAAGTATCACCGGACCAGTTTGGGTTATCCCCTTGATAAGCAAAAACATTACCAGAATGGTTTAATATAATATCTAAAATAACATAGATATCCCTTTTATGGGCTTCTTCAACTAATATTTTTTTAAATCTTCAGTTGATCCTAAATGAGGGTCAACAGCCAGAAAATTTTGGATTCCATATCCATGATAGCTCTCCTGAAAAGCCACTTGCTTGAATATAGGACTTAACAAGATGACTGATATACCAAGGTTGTTAAGGTAATCTAATTTATATAACTCCTTTTAGACTACCCCCGTTCCATTTAGAACCCCAGTTTTGCCCTTCTTCAACAGAATCAGTTTTTTTAATATTATCAAAATCTTCATTTTCATTAAATAATTCACGCTTATCTTCATTTCCATCTGAAAATCGATTTACGATGAGAAAATATATTATTTGATCTTTTCAATCCTCTGGTGAATTATAGTATTCTCGATTATTTTTAATAGCTTGTAAATCTATTTCTTCAATACTTCTGATTTTTTTCATATTTATATCCTCACATTACTCCTTGTAGGTTCCAATGATTTTACCATAATATACAGTGTGATAGTCTCCTTGAGGGTAATATTTATTTCTAATATCTTCATCAAATAATAAATCAGGGTTCATATCTTGTTTATAAACAATCTTGCATTCATAATGAATATCTAAATTTTTGATAAAGGGAGTTTCTAGTTCTTCACCTTCAACTAATTCTAGTCCAAGCTCTTCAAATTTATTAACATCTCGGCCCGATTTAGTTCCACAATAATCGATTTCTTCTTTTAATTGACCATTTAAAGGTACAGAAACAGTAAATTGGTCAGTATTTTCAATTAATCTATGAGTATAACGAGAATGTCTTACTAAAACTGTAAACATAGGCTTACCCCATATAACACCAACGCTGCCCCAACCAATGGTCATTGTATTTAATTTATCTCCATCTTTAACAGTTAATAACGCGCCTTCACCAATTACATCCATAACATCCTTTTGATATTCATTAAATTTAATACTTTCCATTTAATATCTCCCCCAATTATGATTTTTCCCATTTGTTTCTATGGATTCTATTTTCATCTAACCTATCAGGTGTCTCTTTATTTACATCAGGATATCCAACTGGTATTAATGAAACTGGAATAATATTTGCTGGTAATTCAAAAAAACTTTTGAACTTAGCTACTCTATCTTCATCAGGATATATCCCTAACCAAACAGCACCTAAACCAAGATCAACTGCTTTTAAGAGTATATTTTCTGTAGCAGCTGCACAGTCTTGCACCCAAAAGCCCTCATATTTAGTATTATTAACATCAGCACATACTAAGATTGCTTTATTTACCTGGGTGATCATTTGAGAATAAGGATGAATTTTAGGAATTTCATTAATAATTTCTTTATCATCTAAAATTATAAAATGCCATGGTTGCTCATTCCCAGCTGAAGGGGCCAACATGGCGGCCTCTAATAAATCATAGATTTTTTCTTCAGCCACTTCTTTGTTTTTATAAGAACGTATACTTCTTCTCTTCTTTATAATATCTGTCATTAATTTTCCCTCCTCTTTAAAAAGTGTGCCACTTCTTCTTGTACTATTCCACATTTATCCTTTTTAAACTTCTCTAACATTTCTTCTCTATCATTTTCACTAGCTAATTCTAAAACAGTTCTTGCAATAAGGTAACGATTCCAGCATTGACTATAGTTATCATATATAGTTAATAGAAAATCTATTATTGAAGCATCTCTATAATAATTAATTATTTTCAGCAATCTATTAACTGATATCTCTTTCTTTTCAAATTCTTTTTTTAACTGATTATTTATCTCAGCAAAATTATAATTTGAAAATATTACTTCTATATATTCATGATAATATTTGATTATTGTAAATAAGTTTTCTATTGTAATCTTTTCTTTGTAATCTTCTATATTATCAAATATATATTGATGAATTATATAAGAGTTTGATTTTCCTACCAAATAGGAAAGTGGAACCTTGTTTGCGTTTTTAAATATAAGGTCTATTATTGCTTTTTGGACAGCCCTTTTATTTGTATTTTTATATAGTTTTAATAGCTTATATAAGGTCATTTCATCGAACTTTTCTTTGCTTGCGATGTTTACCTTAACTGAATTTATAACTTGAAAGGAATTACTATTTAAATCTTTTACTTTAGTTGATTCTTTCTTTTTTCTGTATATTCTAAATTCATATAAATACAGTGTAATTATCAAGAATATATTTAAATAAGTAAATAGTCTTAAGCTTAAAATTTCTTGATAATGTAATACAAGTGAAATAATTGTATTGATTATAAAATATATTTCTAATAAGAAATACTTTTCAAATTTAGTAACTACCTTTGCTGTAAGATAAGATAATATAAATAATACAAAAAATTTTAGATTATATATTGTAAATATTTCTGAATTTATTAAACTCAAGAAATGATCCCGTAATATTATAAAAAACGGACCTAAGACTACGGAGATTAGAAATAGATATGGAATACCAATTAAGCCCATCTTTTTAAATAATAAATAAAAAATCAATATGAAAATCAGAATAGGTAATAGATAGTTAAATACAAGTTTTGACCTATTATATTCAACTAGAAACTTCCAATTACTTATTTTTCCTTCTCCTAGTAATCCTTTTTCAAATAATTGATCATCAAGTGGAATACTTAAATTTTTTAAACGAGTCAATGCCTCTTTAAAATTTATATCTTCAGCAGCCATAATTTTTGCAATAAACGAACTAACTCTCGGGGCTGCAAAAGAAGTACCACTAGCTCTATAACTCATAAATTGTGGTAGGCTAATCGCTGTAAAAAAACTACCCTCGGCACAAATGTCTATATATTCACCATAATTTGAATAACCTGTCTTAGAATTCCCTTTGATACTAGCTACTGCTACTACCTTATCTTCAAAAGCAGCTGGATAAAATGAAATGGGACTATCATCATTACCTGCAGCAGCTACAATTCCTACTCCAATATTAGAAAGTTGGTTAATAAGTATTTCATGATAACCTTCAGCTTCATAAAACCCCAAGCTGATATTAACAACAACTTTTTCATCGTTATTTTTCCTTTTATAATTATAAATTTCAGTTAGGGCCTGGTAATAATTTTCAACACCAAAGCTATCCCCTTTTTTTACATTCATCTTCTTTATATTATAATTAGGAACCTCTTGTTCTATAATTGAACTCACTATATCACCGTGACTTAACATCCCGTCACCAAAAGTATCAATCACAAATATAGTAACTGTTTCCTGTTCTTGAAAATTATAGACAAGAGGATAAATATATCCCGCAAAAATCAGTATAAAAATTATAAATAAAATCCAAATATCACGTCTATTCATTTTTTCTCTCAGCCATTATATATCGGCCATGATATTCCAAAAATAATAGTCTTGCCACTGCATATGCAGGAACGGCATAAAGAGCCCCTATAAATCCAAATAAAGTAATAAATATTAAAATCATAAATATAACTATCAATGGATGAATTTTAAGTCTTTCTCCCTGAACTTTGGGTTGAATAATATTACCTTCGATCTGCTGTACAATAATCAAGACTAATATTATTTGAAATACCATAACAAAACTTTGAGAAATTCCAATGAAAACAGCAGGTAAAATTCCCAAAATAGGTCCCAAAAAAGGTATAAAAGATGTAATCATAACAATAACTGACAAAATTAAAGAATTGGGCAAACCAATTATAATAAACCCGATATAAGTTAAAATACCTAGCATGAAAGCAACTATGGTCTGTCCTGTTATATATTTAGACAAAGTATCATCAATTTTATTCAAAATTCTATTCATATGATGTCTTTTTTCAGTTGGTAAATAAGATAAAAAGGCAGCTTTCATTCTATGATCATCTTTCAGTAAATAGTATACTACAAAAGGTATTAAAATAATTACAGTTCCGATATTTGTTAAAGTAGTAAAAATACCAAATATATTATTTCTTACTACATCCACCAAATTTTCAAGAAAAGTAGACAACCTTTCCTGTATATTGTATTTTTCTAAATATTCCATGATTTGTGTACCAACTTCGAAGAATAAATTATCTTCAGTAGGAACTGATGCTTCAGAATAATAATAATCTGAAAACTGATTGATCAAATTCCTAGACTGTTCAGTTATTATATTACCACCAAAATAGACAACAAAAAAGATAATAGTTACAATAACTGCAAAGCTGATAAATATAGCTAAGGTTCTAAATTTTAAATATTTAGTTAAAAAATTAACCATTGGTCTTAAAAGATAATAAAGAAATCCCCCTAATAACATAGGTATTATAAAAAGAGAAGTGATAATTCTAAAAGCTCTTATAAAAAAGGTAACTTGTTGTAGTAATATAAAAATGGTTAAGACTAAAATAATACCAAAACTAATTTTAAAAAATCTATTATTAAATATTTCAGAAATTGCTACCACTCCCTTTCAAGATGCTCCTTTAAATACTCCTCGTTATAACGGTAACTCTCATTACAGTAATGACAGGTAACTTCTACATACCCATCTTCTTCAAGTGATTGTTTAATTTCATCTGCATTTAAAGTATTCACAATTTCAAGAGTCCTTTCTCTACTACAGTTACATTTATATTCTACCTCATTAACTTGAGTGATATCATAAGAAAATCCTTTTAAAACTATCTCTAGCAATTCTTCCGGAGTTTTACCTGCTTCTATTAGACGACTAACAGATCCCAAGGAATTTAAATTACTTTCTAGCTTTGATATTGTTTCTTCCGGAGTTTCCGGTAATAACTGAATAATAAACCCACCTGCTGCTTTAACATAAGAATCCTTATCCACTAGTACTCCTAAGCCTACAGATGAAGGCACCTGTTCAGATTTTGTATAATAGTAAGTTAAATCTTCTCCTATTTCACCACTTATTAACCTTATTTTACTTTCATAGGGTTCTTTTAAGCCCATCATTTTTCTAACATATAATTCACCGTTACCTATAGCTTTTTTTACATCTAACTTTTTCTTATTATTATTTTCATTAAGCATAAGATCTATTTGTGGTTTGCCTACAAAACCTTTTACTTCGCCGTCCATATTTGCTTCTGCAATAATCCGATCGATAGGGCCATCCCCAATTATTCTTAATCCTATCTTTTCCCCTGACTTTTCAAGGGCAATCATCATAGATACTGCTGATAATGCTCTACCTAGTGCAGCGGTTGCTACAGGTGTAGTTTTATGTGTCTGATGGGCCTTTTCAACTAGATTAGTTGATCTAACTGCTAGTGCTCTAATCTGTTTGTTTTCTGTTAAAACTCTAATCATATAATCTTCCATCTTTATTACTCTCCTTTTTGATTTATGATATTATCAATTAACTCCGCAATAACTAGATCAATAATTCTATCCTTAATTGCTTTAGAAAGAATTTCACTCTTTTTAACAAATTTAGGGACATTAAAACCGTTAAACTCTTGCGGTTCATATTTCTGGGAAATTTCTTTAACAAATTTATCAAATTCATATAATTTTAACTTTTCTATCCCGATATCATCTGCAATTACTTCCAATATTGCTATCATGATATCTAAATAACTATGACTCTTCTCTAAATCTAAAAAATCTGCTAATCGAGGTAGTATTAACTCAAAAAGAGCTCTTCTAGGATTCATCTCCTCAAAACCTAAATAATTAGAAATCCTTTGAATACTATCTTCAGGTATATTCATAAGTAGTTGTAAAAAATATTTCGGGCTCTTATCTATATGAATATAATAATTAAATCCTTTAATATTTTCATTAAATATTTTTTTGGCATCTAGATAACCTAATTTCAAATTTTTTCTTGCCAATTCTGTTTCAAAGTTTAATGTATTACCTAAATCGACTTCGGGCTCAATATATATTATATTTAATTCTTCTTCATTTTCTATATCATGTACTATACCTAAACCATGAGTTCTAATCGCAATAATATTTTCATACCCTTTATCTATAAGCATATCAACCGGAAGATTGTCATAAAAACCACCATCTAAAAAATATTTTCCGTTTCTTTTTTCTTGCCTGAATGTAGGCAAATTAGAACTAGCTAAAAGATAATCTATTAATCTTCCTTCCGGTATCTCATCAAGATAAATTTTTACAGGTTCCATATCTGATAAAGAAACTGTAACCATTCCAAAATCCTTATCAGAAGCCCGAACTTTTTTTTCATCAATATTTTCTTTCATTATATTTTCTATTAAAGAAACATCTAATCCCTTATTATCAACAATATTTTTTATCTGAGTCCAGAGATAACTTAAATCTTTTTTATCAAAATTTAAATTTTTTATCTTATCTAAGGCGTCCTGCTTTATATTAAACACCTTTTCAGGACTAATATCATACCAAAGGTTGTAAGCCTTATCTAAATCACCTTGAACTATTAATGCCCCATTTAAAGCTCCTATAGATGTTCCAGCAACACCATCAATCTCAATATTCATTTCATAAAGAGCTTGAACTGCTCCAATTTGATAAGAGCCCTTGGCTCCTCCACCTTCTAAAACTAATCCATACTTCATGTTTCCACTTCCTAATTAATTTTTTGATTTAATTATATTCTAAAAAAATAATAAGCAATAAACATACTCTTATAACCATAATTCAATATATCACAAAGCTATTCCTTCATAAATACCCATTTATCTTAACTAAAATATCTGATATAATGAAAACAATCTAAAAAAGAGGTGACTTATTATTATAAACTTTAAAAAAGATGATGAAAATTTATATAAGATTAAAAATAGAAAAGAAAATGCATTACTAGTTAGTGATGATGAAACCTCAATCAAAGAATTAGGTCAACTTGCTGACACCTCAGGTGTTCATTCTATAAAATACTTTACATACCGACTTAAAAAAATAAACCCTGCTTATTATATTGGAAAAGGTAACTTAAAAAAAATTAAAGATATAATTAGTAATTACGGAATAAACTTAGTTATCTTTGATAATCAACTATCCCCTGCTCAGTTAAGAAATATCGAAGAAGAACTACAAGTTAAAATTCTAGATCGCAATCAATTAATAATGGATATTTTTGCTCTCCATGCTCGAAGTAAAGAGAGTAAAATTCAAGTAGAATTAGCACAACTAGAATATCTTTTACCCCGGCTTGTAGGGCGGGGTGAAGAATTATCAAGGTTAGCAGGTGGAATTGGTACTAGGGGACCTGGAGAAACTAAACTCGAGGTAGACCGCCGTAGAATCGAGAAGAAAATTCATAGATTAAAAGAAAAACTCAAAGACATCAAGGGAGACCGTGAAGTTCAAAGAAAAAGTAGAAAAGATCCTATAATATCATTAGTAGGTTATACTAATGCTGGAAAAACTACTATTTTAAATTCACTTACTGGTGATGATTCCTTAGTAGAAGATCAACTTTTCGCTACCTTAGATTCCAGAGCACGCAGTTATGAACTACCAAATGGCAAAAACGTAATTATAACTGATACTGTTGGTTTCATTAAAAACCTTCCTCACCAATTAATTGCTTCTTTTAGGTCAACTTTAGAAGAAATAACTGAGGCAGACTTAATACTTCATATTATTGACGCTAATGATGAGGAAGTAATTCAAAAAATAAATGTAGTTGAAAAAGAGCTAATAGAACTAGGTATTCAGGATAAACCAATTCAAAAAGTCTTTAATAAAATTGACCTTATTGACAGTAGTACTAAAAAGGATTTAGAAATCCAATATCCTGAAGCAATCTTCATCTCCGCTGAAAAAAATATGAATACGAAACGTCTTCGTAATAAATTATGTGATTTTGTAGAAGAAAATATGGGTAGATATACTTTAGAAATTCCTTATAATGATGCAAATATAATAGAAACACTTCATAACAGAGGTATTGTTGAAAAAGAAAAATATAAAAATGAATTTATATTTATGGATGCCTATATTCCTAATAACCTATCTAAAAAACTTGATAAATATATTATTAAAAACAAAAGTTAAATATGCTCTGTAATCCATTTTTCAAAATCAGAGTATACCTCTTCTTTTCTTCTATCTCTAAAAACTTCATGTCTAATATTAGAATAAACCTTATATTTTAAATCCTTAAGTTCTTTTGCCTTATATCTTTTAAATAATTTCTTTACATCTTTACCATATTGGCTTACCGGATCATCTTTACCACTAACTATAAATAAAGGGATATCTTTTGATATCTCTTTATTTTTTTCTATTTTATCTATTGTTTTCAAACCACCAAACATATCAATAAACATCTGGTTAGTTACTTCAAAATTACAAAGCTCATCCTCGTTATACTTATCAACTTCATCTTTTAGACTACTAATCCAACTATTATCATCATCTCCATCAATCTTCCAGTTGAAAGTTAAGTTCATTAAATAATTATCTATCACGTTATCACTCTTATCGCCTTTTAATGCTTTTTCTAATTTAGCCATTACTTTCATAATATCATTAAATACTTCCCGCTCGGTCATTACTCCAGAAAGTATTATACCATCAGGAATTTTATCCCCAATTAAATAATATCTTGCTATAATTGAACCCATGCTATGGCCATAAATGATTTGAGAAAGGTCTGGATGTCTTTCCCTCATTAACTTTGAAATATATTTATTAGCTTTAACTACCTTAACCCAACCGTCTTCTTTGGCAAAATATCCAAAAGTACCGTTATTTAATTTTACAGTTTCTCCATGACCTAAATGATCTATACCAAAAACTATAAACCCTCGTTCTGTAAAATATTCTGCAAACTCAGAATATCTATTTACATGTTCAGCCATCCCGTGGATTACTTGAATCATACCTTTGAAATTATTAACATCTGGCATCCAACGGTGTAAACGATAAACTTTATTTTGTAATTCTATATTTTCCCTTACATACTTCATCTTTCCACCCACTTCTATTTATTTAGCTTTAAATTATATATATCATTTCTAATATCCTCAAGATAAGGAAATTCTTTTCTAATAGCTTTTATTAAGGAGAGGTCAACATAACCACTATATATCCCCTCTCTCCTTCCAGCATTTAGTTGTATATCTCCTTCTGGGTTAATAATCACAGAATTGCCAAAATATTTTTTTCCACTTCTATTACAAGCAACAACATAAAATTGGTTCTCTAAAGCTCTTGTTTTCAATAAGTTTAACCACTGATCTTTTTTCGGATCATTGAAGTTAGCAACTACATATAACACATCAATTTCCTTTTGGGCATAAAGCCTGGCTAATTCAGGAAAACGAATATCATAACATATCATAAAACCAAATTTTCCAAACTCTGTTTCAACAAAACTAATATCATGACCAGGGGTAACTACCTTGTGCTCTCCACCCGGAGAATATAGATGCATTTTACTATATTTGCCCTCAACAATTCCATTTCGATTTATATAATATAGATTATTATATATATTACCGTCTCTTTCCTTTTCTAGGATTGTTCCTCCCACAATATGGAGGTCTTTATCAAATGCAAAATCTTTAAGATACTGAAGTATCTCATTATTTTCTTTTTTAGCATAAGTATTAATATTTTCAAATATCTTTTTCCCAAAACCAGTTAACCAAGTTTCAGGTAATACAACAAGATCTGTATTAGCTTCAACAGCTTTAGTAAGATATTTTTTCATTTTCCTTAAATTATAATTTTCTTCACCTATATTCATATTGCACTGGATTAAGGTTACTTTAAAATTCATTTTTACATGTTCCTCCTAACAAGTTAAATGAAGGGCAGTTAAGACATCTTTACCAGCTTCAATCATCTCATTGTGTTTTTCTACAGCCTCTTTTGTGGTAGAAACAAAATATTCAATCCCATTTAGGTCAAAATATTCCTTCAGTTTAATATCTACCTTCATTCGACCACTTGCACCTGTACCAATAATAACTAAATCCGGGTCATATACATTTAATTTCTCTATATCTTTTTTGAAAAGTCTATGACCTTCATCTCTCCACCAATTATCATTTAAACTGTCAGGATAAATTATCACATCATTTTGATAGGTCTTATTATCTATTTCAATTTTTCCAAATGTAAAAGAATTAATTTTATACATAATAAACACCACCTCGTATTATAATAATTTATGACTCTAGTAAAAAATCTGCTGCTTTTTCCATGTTTTCGTTTGTAGCTACTAAAAAGAGTTGGTCATTCCTATATAGTTTGGTATCCCCTCTTGGAATTCTTAACTTATGAGAATCCTGGTCAAAAATACCTGCAATTACACATTCATTTGGGAAACCTTCATTGTTAACAATTTCAGAAACTGTCTTACCATTTCTATTAAAATCATCGGGAAGAGTAATAATAGAAACCTCAGCACTACCTTCACCAATAGATACAACTTTCCTAATATTAGGTTCTTCTATATCTATTACAAAATTATCTACTAGCATCTCATTAACGGCACCTATGTTGGTAGCCCCGGCCATTGCATAAGCATCCTCATATTCAGGGTGACGCATTCTAACAAGTATTTTATCTACTCCAAAGTTTTTAGCTAATAAGGTAAATGTTAGATTATTTGAATCAGTGTCCATTACCCCTATTGCGACATCTGCTTTTTCAATACCGGCGTCTTTTAAAACATCGATATTAGTTGCATTACCTACTACACTAACAGCTCCATATTTAGAATATATCTTTTCTGCTACACTTTGCTTTTCATCAATTACCACAACATCATGATCTCTAATTAATTTTGATGTGATTTCACTACCAACGACCCCACCACCAGCAACAATTATATACATTTATTTATTCCTCCCTATTTCCAGGCTTTTCTTGTAAAGATAATAAATACGGGTAAGATTTCAAGCCTACCGGCTAACATTCCGAATATATACGTTAATTTAATAATGGGAGATAAAGAAGCCATCTTGTCAACTGAAAAGTAAAAGGGACCTATATTACCCATTGCTGAAAACATACCAGAAACAGATTGAAAAGCATTTAAGTCTGAAAATAATGCAGTAATTATACCTCCAACTAATACAATGACTAGCCAGAAGAAAAAGAGTGCAGCAATTTTATAAATCTCATCTCTTGGTATTAGCTTTTTCTCAACCTTCAAAGGCATGATAGCTCTTTTGGGTAAATAAAACTTTTTGATTTCCCTACCAAATAATTTGTTCAAAATGGCAATCCTTACAACTTTGATCCCCCCTGCTGTTGATCCAACACAACCTCCAACCAACATTAGAAATAAAAAGAGCTGTCTTGATAAAGCAGGGAAAAATCCAGAAGTTAAAGATTCTGTTCCATATCCTGTTGTTGTCATTACAGATACAACTTGAAAAATTGTTTTTCTAAAAACAACCTCTATATTTCCAAGATTGAGAGATTGATCTACAATTTTACCGCTTAAAATCAAAAACATTATCAATCCAATAATGCTCCAAAAATATTTCATTTCAAAATTAGTAAATATTTCTTTAACCTCACCCTTTAAAACCTTATAATGAATTAAAAAGTTTATACCTCCAAGCAGCATGAAAAATGTTAAGATATATTCAAACACTTTATAATTAGGATGTCCACTTAATGCATAGTATCCTATACTAGCGTCATAATTTGAAAAACCACCTGTAGAAAGAGTTGTTAAAGAATGTATCAGAGCATCAAAAGGTAACATTTGAAAAGCAATAAGTAATATAAATTCAACAGCTGTAAACAAAATATAAATCAACCATAATATTTTTATTGATCTAAATATATTTGGCACGGGACGTGAAGTATCTATCTTATGTGATTCAGCTGTAAACAACTGCCATAATTCACTTTCACTTCTAAAAGTAATAAATAAGAAGAAAGTTAAAATTCCCAAACCACCGAACCACTGAATTAAACCCCGCCATAATAATACAGAATGGGCCATTGAGTCCAGATTTTGAAATACAGTAATACCAGTGGTTGTAAAACCACTAACCGCTTCAAAAAAAGCATCAACAAAGCTTTTATCTAAACCAATTATAAAAGGAATACCACCTATTAAAGAAAAGAATATCCAAGATAATCCTACAATAAGCATACTGTTCGTTAATGTTAAATTAATATCATCTTTTTTAAAAAATGAAAATATAAAACCTAAAATAAACGATAATATGGCAGGTATGTAAAAAGCTTGATAATATATTTGTGCTTCATTATATAAAACACAAAAGATAATTGGAATTAGTAATCCAATTCCAAGTAGAATAAATAATGGACTCATTATATAAAAAATAGTTTGTATTTTTCTAGGAATAATGATTTTAAATCACTCCCATTCTCCTTTTTTATAATTATATAATAAATTATAAACAAAGTAAATATCCACTCTGAAAGCAGGATTAACAATAATATTATTGAATTTATGTATATATAGTAATATGTTAATTAAATGAAGGAGTATGATTAAAATGGCTAGAGATTTAAATTATTTAGAGGCAGTAGAAAACTTCAAAAAATACTTAACAGTTGACAGGGCTTACTCAAAATTAACTGTGAAGGAATATGATCATGATCTCAAACTATTATATAAATATTTAAAAAACGAACATGATTTTGATGAGGATTTTAATATATCTGAAATATCTAAATATGAAATATCCGAATTTTTAAGTGACATTGTTTTAAGTTATGATAACAGTGCAGTTACTAGAAATCGGAAGTTATATGCTATACGTTCATTTTTTAAATTTCTCCAAAAAAGAGAATATATAGAAAAAAATCCCGCTATGACGATTGAATCATCAAAAACGAGAACTACAGCTGAACCTATATATCTAAAATTAGATGAAGCAAAAAAATATATTAAAATAATTAAAGAAGCAGATTTATTAAATAAGAAAAGAGATTTAGCTATTGTTAAATTATTTTTATATGCTGGTTTAAGAGTATCAGAACTTGTGCAGCTTGACCTTGAAGATATAGATTACGAAGATAAATCAATAAAATTTTTTGGAAAAGGTAATAAAGAACGCTATGTACCATTACATACCGATACAATAAATTCAATTAAACAATACCTACCAGAAAGAAACAAAATAGAGACCAACAATAAAGATGCAGAAAAAGCCTTGTTTTTATCTACGAGGGGTAACAGAATTAGTCCGCGTTCAATTCAATTATTTGTGAAAAAATATGCTAAAATGGCAGGTATTAAAAATGCTAGTAAGGTTACACCACATAAACTAAGGCACACCTTTGCTACTATGCTTTACAATAAAACAAAAAATATTAAAGTATTGCAAGATTTATTAGGTCATGAAAATATATCTACAACTCAAATCTATACACATACTGATCAAAAACAAAAAAAGGAAGCCATTGATGAGCTTCCAGAATTTTAAAAAATGGTGGTGGGAGCCAGAGTCGAACTGGCGACACGAGGATTTTCAGTCCACTGCTCTACCACCTGAGCTACCCCACCACAAAAAATGGCGGAGGAGACGGGATTTGAACCCGCGATCTCCGGCGTGACAGGCCGGCGCGTTCAACCACTTCGCTACTCCTCCGTATAAATGGTGGGCGAAACAGGGCTCGAACCTGTGACCCCCTGCTTGTAAGGCAGGTGCTCTCCCAGCTGAGCTATTCGCCCAATATTTTAAAAATGCATGGAACTTTACATCCAGCAATAAATAGTATACACAAAAGTTAAACCGAAGTCAAAGGGTTTAAATATAGTTATTACAATTTAACTCATGTTTATTATAACATACTTTAAAATACTTTTAAATGCTCCGTATTACAAATTTTACTATTTTGAATTCTCTAATTCCATTATTTGATATTCAATATTAAAATTTTCACTATTATTAATAAAAGTGTAAGCTTCAATTGCTAAGTCATAATCCAAATTAGTTTCTACATTTTTTACTGTTTCCATTACTGTTCTATATAACTTGGGAATATTTAATAATGAATTTTTCTGAAATACTTTATCAGAAAATCCATTTATAACTTTCTTTTGTCTAGATATTCTATTTAATTCATCTTTATTGTGGTTATAATATCTAGCATAATTTAGTGCTTCCTGACCAGATAAAAGATTGGTGCCTTCTTTTAAATATAATCCAAGTTCTGGTACTTTAAATTCTTCGTCTAATTCAATTTCTATCCCGCTCATAAGATTTACTATATTTTTAAAACCTTCATAATCTATAACAAAATAATAATTAGGTTTAATACCAGATATATCTGCCATAATTTCCATCAATTGGTCTTTATTATATTCTTTCAAATTTTTATCTTTATACTTTTTATGTGAGGGAACTGCAATTATATTAAGTCTTCTATCATTAGGACTTAAATTAACTAACATTATAGAATCAGATTGTACAGTATTTTTATCTACATTCTCTTCAGAATCCTGACCTATAACCAATAAATTCACTTCTCTATTAAACCTATCCTGTAAATTAGCTTCTCCAAAAAACAAGGTGAAATAATTATATACATAAAAACCTAATAAAGCTAATATTATTATTACTAATACTATTATCCAATTCTTACTAGTTTTACTATCTGCTTGCTCCTCATTCATTATGTAAGCCCTCCATTAAAAAAATAAATACTACTTAATCTTATTCAATAGCTAATAAGCCAATTCCTGCCTCTATAGTAATATTATTTCTATATCCATTAGAAAAGAGGAGCCAATTACGGCTCCTCCTTAATTATATCATTTCTCATTTTTTTATCAATAATTATTTTAGTCTTTCCTCTAATTCCTCAACTAATCTATCTATTGCTTGATAGTCTTCTTCAGTTGCAGTACCTTTAGATACTACAGGATCAAGTAACTCTACATTTAATTTATCCAACATACCTACAACATCATCTACCATATTACCTGCCCAGCCATAAGAACCAATAATAGAAGCATACTTTGTCTTCGGTCTGAGGGCATTAAATAAATAAGTTACATAGACTGCCATTGGGTGTGGTCCAGTTAAAACGGTTGGAGAACCCAAGACTACCGTTGAAGCATCTACTAATGAAATAGCAAGTTCACCTAAGTCCATCTTCGCTATATTAAATGGTTTAACTTTTATATCTTTATCAATTAACTTTTCTACAAAGTAATCAATCATATCTTCTGTACTTCCGTGCATAGATACATAAGGTACGATAACTTCAGGTTTTACATCATCACTTGTCCAGTCCTCATAAGCATCTAAAATGAATTCAGGATTATCATATATCGGACCATGGCTAGGAGCTATCATATCTATTTCATAATTATTAACTTTTGTTAAATTAGCTTTTATAACCTTTCTAAAAGGCATCATAATTTCTGCGTAATACCTCTTAGCAGCCCTATATACTTCAGCTTCTTCTCTCACATATAAATCACTAGTTGCTAAATGAGATCCAAAAAAGTCACATGAAAACAAGATATTATCTTCTTTTAAATAAGTTGAAATAGTTTCTGGCCAATGTACCCATGGAGTATCTATAAATTCTAACGTTTTATTACCTAAAGAAATATTATCTTCATGACCTACAACTTCAATTTTATCTTCTTCAATATCAAGTAGACTCAATAACATATCCTTACCTTTTTCACTAGTTAATACAGTAGCGGTTGGATATACATCTAAAATCTGCGGTATTGAACCAGAATGATCTTGTTCAGCATGATTTGCAACTATATAATCTATATTTGTAATATTACTTTTCTTTAAATTTCCAATTAATTCTCCAGCAAAGTCTGGTTCTACAGTATCTATCAGTGCAGTCTTTTTATCTCCTTTTACTAAATAGGAGTTATAACTTGTCCCATCTGGTAGTGGAATCAGTTCATCAAAAAGTCTTCTATCCCAATCAATTACACCAACAGCAAAAACATCATCTTTAATTTTCCTTAAACTCATAAATAAACCTCCCTATGTAGCCTTTAATTATTAATATTTTCTAATCTTGACTATTCTACTCAGAATTATATCATCAATGGTTTATACTGTCAAATATAAGGGGAGGAATTAGAATTCCTCCCCTATTGTTGTTATTTATTCTATTATCTATAGACTTTTTAACTCCTGTAAGATTTCTTTCAAAAATGCTGGTAAATCTTTTGGAGACCGGGAAGTTACTAATTTTTCATCTACAACTACTTCTTCATCAACCCAGACTGCACCAGCGTTTAACAAGTCATCTTTAATTGCTGGAGTTGATGTCAAGGTTTTGCCCTCAACTACATCAGCTGAAGCGAGAACCCAACCTCCATGACATATTGAAGCAATTAACTTATTATTTTCATACATATCTCTAACAAAATCCAAGGTGTTATTACATCTTCTAAGTTTATCTGGAGCCCAACCGCCAGGAATGATGACACCATCAAAGTTTTTAGGGTCTACTTCTGCTGCTTTTTTATCAATTTTAATAGGATACCCATGTTTACTTTCTGCAACATTGCCTTCTACATTATCAGAACCAATTACTGTAACTTCTACACCAGCTTCTTTAAGTCTGAGATAAGGGTACCAAGCTTCTAAATCTTCATATTCATTTGCTACAAACAAAGCAACCTTTTTGCCTTCAACAGTCATTCTTTTTTACCTCCTTTAGAGTTTGAAAAAAATCTTTTTTTATTTAATTTATATAATAAAACTATTTTCATATCTTTCCTATCATCTAAATAATAATATATATACGTTAAAATATATGTTAATTGCTTGACAATATTAAGAATAATATGATAGTATATATATCGTGCCGAAGTGGCGGAATTGGCAGACGCGCAGCGTTGAGGGCGCTGTGGGCATCTTGTCTGTGTGGGTTCGAGTCCCACCTTCGGCACCATTTCTTTATGATCACAAAATTTAATAACTTTAACTGTTAGTTTTTATTAAATATCATTAAAGTTAATTAACCGGCAGCTTAATACTGCCGGTTTTGTTATTTATTCAAAAAATTGTTCGTTTTCTGTTAATACTTTTTTGAAAGTATTTTCAAAATAGGAAGGTTGACCCTTCTTTAAGTATTTATACCCATAATAAGAAGCAATCCCACTTCCAATACAATCTGCTATTAAATCCCACATTGTGTCTACAAGGCCTGATTTTTGCATATTAAGAGCAAATAGAGAATCCATAGTAAATTCAAATATTTCCCACACGACTCCAATACTTACTGCAAAGGTAAATGCAAAAAGAGCTACAAATATTGGACTCAAAACGATGTCAATCTCTTCTTCACGATTTAAAAAATATATTAAAGTAAAACCTATAAATCCAAGTATTGTTCCTGAAAATGCATGTAACATATTATCCCACCACCAGAAACGGTAGTAAAAATTCCTTAATTCACCTAGATAAAGAGATGCAAAAATAAATATGATGATAATTACCTGAATATCAGATGGTATATATAAAATTTTATTATCTGATAATAGATTAGGGATAAATGTAGTCATTAAAGCTAATGAAGCGATAAATAAACTTAACCAATTTAATATTATTATATCAACAATAATAGCACCAATTAATAATAATCTAAATAACCAGACTAGTACAATTTTAAATTTGATATTTTCTTTTGAAATTATTCTAACCACCTCAATTATATTAACATTTAAGTGTTCTAATCATTAAATAACTTATTGATAGAATCATCGAAATTAAGAGAATTTAAAATCCATTTATCTTCTGGTTTATAAAAAATAAACTTCCATCTTATTATATGTTTTTCATATTTCATTACATATGTATATTTTATAAAGGATTCTTTAATTTTGTCTTCCTTAATTAATTCATATCCCAATATTTTCCCAAATCTTCCTTTAATAGAGTCTAACTGTTTTATTGTCGAACTTTCTAAACTTTGGATTTCTGAAATTGAAAAAGGCCACTCCTTTTCCACCATATCAAATGCTTGTTCAATATCTTCTTCAACCATTAAGTTAAGAAAACTATCACAGAAATCTTTAGTCTGACTTCGCTGCGCAAAACCAATATCTTCTGCTGCTGTATTAAAAGTAATAATTAATACAAAAGTCATAATTAAAAATAAAGTTAATTTGGTTTTCATTATACTTCCCCCTAATTTTAAAATTTAATAGCCTGGGCTATTATATACCCAGGCTATTTATTGAAATTTATAGATCAGCATTTTTAGCATACCTGTCTTCAGGTGGTAAAGGTGATATAGTAACATATAAAACTAATGTTTTATCACCGGTATTATCTACTGACATTACCTCTTGACCATCTAATTTCATTAAGTCATTTTCTTCAACATTTATTGGTTCTCCATCAACATTTATATTTCCACTACCCTCTATAACTTCAATTAATAGTGTAGAATCAAAATGAGTGTGTTCTGGTAATGAGTTGCCTGGAGATATATTTAGAACAAATGCTAAAGTATTTTCATCACTATAAATTACTCTTTTTGCTACTTTTTCATCAGGATTAACCATATAATTTTCTATTGAATATTTTTCCATCTTAACCCTCCTCAAATAATTATCTTACTTAATCTTTGTACTTAAATATATTATTTGTAAAAAACTACTTTCCTGTTTATTCAACTTAATACATATCACAAATACAAATTAATTACAATATACTATTTTACATATAAACTATAGCTTCTATTTAGTTGAAATTTATATTAATTATTAACCACTTTCTCTTTCCAGCCCCCTCTTTTAAACCAAAAGGCTGCAATTATTGCAGTTACGAAATTTGATAGGAACATTCCCCACCAAATACCGTTTGTGCCCCAACTAAGATTAATACTTAAATATTGAGCCAAAGGTAAACGAATTCCCCATAAGGCAATAATAGCTAAAATCATTGCAACTACAGTATTTCCAGCTCCTCTAAATGAACCTCCTAATATAAATCTAACTCCTAAAAAGCCAAATGAAAAACCGACGATTCTTAAAAACGATACTCCGATCTCAATAACTTCAGGATTAGAATTGAAAATTGAAATTATTGTTCTCGGAAAAAGGTTAAAAACAACAGCTAAAAGTGTTAAAACAACTAATATTATTCCAGTACTAATCCAAGCACTTTTTTCGGCTCTATTTACTTTATCGGCACCCAAATTTTGTCCTACCATCGTTGTAGTGGCTGTTGCAAATCCTCTGGAAGGTAACATTACAACTGATAAAATGCGAGAACCAATTCCATAAGCTGCAACCACTAAAGTCCCAAACTGAGATACAATACTCATTAAAAAGGTCATTCCCAGTGCTATAATAGATTGTTCAGCAGCAGAAGGAAATCCAATCACTAGTATTTTTTTAATAACTTTAAAATTAGGTTTAAGCGATCTTAATGATAAAGTTAAACCTTTTTTACCACTGAATAAAATATATAAGCCTATAATTCCAGCAACAGCCCTTGAAAATATTGTAGCAAAAGCTGCACCTTTAACACCCAATTGAGGTATGCTTCCAACCCCAAAGATTAATAAGGGATCTATTATAATGTTTAATAATGTTGAAAACACCATTAATTTCATAGGTGTTTTTGTATCTCCATAACCTCTTAATAAAGCAGAAAATATAAAAAATACAAACATAAATGGTATCCCAGCAAAAATTATATTTAAATATGCAGATGCATCCCCTAAAATATTTGCGGGAGCCCCCATCAATTGTAATACAGCTCTATTAAAATATACTCCAAAGCCAGCTAATACAATAGCAATAGTACCTACAACTAAAAAAATCTGGCCAGTCACCTTATTTGTCATTTCCTCGTCTCCAGCGCCCATATATTGAGCTACTAGAGTAGTCCCAGCAATCGTTAAACCAGCTCCTATGGAAACCATTAAAAATACAAGGGGAAAACCAACCGAAAGTGCTGCAACCGCTTCAGCACCTAATTTACCCAGCCAGAAAGTATCTGCAAGATTATATACCACCTGCATTGTGTTTCCTATCATTATGGGCCAAGCTAATTTGAAAATAGTACTTACTATGGGTCCATTTAGAATGTCTTCTCTATTACCCATAGGCGGACTATTAATCATATTATCTTCATTATTTAGATCATTAGTATCTAAATCTATATCACTCATTATAATTTTCACCTGCTTTCAATAGTTCTTCAAGGTTTTCTAAAACCGTTCCTAATAACCTTATTAATTCTTCTTTTTCACTATCATCTAAATCAACAAGAGCTTTTTCTAAAAAGTTCTGTCTGATATCAAGCAACTTACACAGCTTTTTATCCCCTTTTTCAGTTAATTCTAAAAGAACTATTCTTCTGTCTTCAGGATTGCGATATCTTTTTACTAACTCATTATCAACTAGTTTGTCTACAATTACTGTAAGAGTACTGCTTGCCATATGCATCTTATCATGTAAAAAGCTCATATTAACTGGTTGATGTTTTGTAATATACCATAAAACTAAAAAACGAGGCATTGTCAGATTATTTTCTCTTAAACTGCCTTTAGTATATTTAACTAAATTTTTATGAATATCTCTAATATTTTTATCTATTATTTTTGTTTCCTTACTTGAAGTCATTTTTTACCTCCTAATATCTTATCAGATATTTATTTCGTATTTATAAATATTATATATATAAACTAATAGTATTTCAAATTTAATTCATTTATTTATAGAACATTATAGTTTTATTCAAACTTATAACAGTTTTTTTATTCAATTTATACAAATTAATTCTCTTAACACCTTGACTTTTTATCATATTAGTGTTATATTTATTTCCGTTGGGTAAGAAAAAATATCAATTTTACCCGTTTTAAGAAAATTTAGGAGGAATTAATTTAATGATTTACAGTGGTAAAGTAAAATGGTTCGATTCAGCTAAAGGTTACGGTTTTATTGAGAAAGACGATGGCGACGACGTATTTGTACATTT